>NZ_JQLG01000004.1:1965000-2265000 GCF_000744115.1 Carnobacterium alterfunditum DSM 5972
CAGTGTCGGACATTCTGAACGTACAGGGGTCGTAGTTGAACCAAGACTGTCTACACAATGGTTTGTAAACATGGCTCCATTAGCTAAAGAAGCCTTAGAAAGTCAAAAGACAGAAAATAAAGTGAACTTTATACCTGAACGTTTTGAAAATACGCATACGCGTTGGATGGAAAATGTTCATGATTGGGTAATTTCGCGTCAATTGTGGTGGGGACACCGTATTCCTGCTTGGTACCATAAAACAAGCGGTGAATTGTATGTAGGGATGGAAGCCCCTGAAGACAGTGAAAACTGGGTACAAGATCCAGATGTTTTGGATACATGGTTTAGTTCAGCATTATGGCCATTCTCTACAATGGGTTGGCCTAACGAAGAAGCTGAAGATTTCAAACGGTATTTCCCTACGAACACGCTAGTAACGGGATATGATATTATCTTCTTTTGGGTCAGCCGTATGATGTTCCAAAGTATAGAATTCACTGGAAAACGACCATTTAAAAATGTGTTGATCCATGGGTTGATTCGTGACGAAGAAGGCCGTAAAATGAGTAAATCATTGGGAAATGGGATAGATCCAATGGATGTCATTGAAAAATATGGTGCAGATGCGCTACGTTGGTTCTTATCAAATGGATCCGCTCCGGGACAAGATGTTCGTTTCAGTTATGATAAAATGGATGCTTCTTGGAACTTTATCAACAAAATTTGGAATGCTAGCCGCTTTGCATTGATGAATATGGAAGACTTCACTGTAGATCAAATTGATTTAACTGGTGAAAAAACAATTGCTGACCGATGGATCTTGACGAAATTAAATGAAACCGTTGAAAAAGTAACCGATTTATTTGAGCGCTTTGAATTTGGTGAAGCAGGTCGCCATTTATACCACTTTATTTGGGATGATTTCTGTGATTGGTACATTGAAATGAGCAAAGAAGTATTGTTTGGAGAAGATGAAAAAGCGAAACAAATGACTAGAAGTATTTTAGCTTATGTATTGGATCAAACGTTACGTCTATTGCACCCAATCATGCCATTTGTTACAGAAGAGATCTGGGAAAATATTCCTCATGAAGGAGAATCACTTGTGGTAGCAGAATACCCGGTTGTCCATCCAGAACTGTCTGACGAAGCAGCAACTAAGGGTATGGATGTGTTGATGGAATTGATCCGTTCGGTTCGTAATATTCGTTCTGAGGTGAATACACCGTTGTCCAAAAAAATTGAATTATTGATCAAAACAAATGATCAAACGATCGAAAAATTCTTGAAAGACAATACATCTTATATTGAACGCTTCTGTAATCCTGAAACGTTGACGATCTCAAGTGATGTAGAATCCCCTGAAACAGCTATGTCAGCTGTAATCACAGGTGCAGAAATCTACTTGCCACTAGCTGGATTGATCAATCTTGAAGAAGAAATCGCTCGTTTAGAAAAGGAATTAGATAAATGGAGCAAAGAAGTGAAACGTGTAGAAGGAAAACTAGCAAATAAAAAATTCGTGGAAAATGCTCCTGATGCTGTAGTTGAAGCTGAAAAAGCGAAACAAGGCGAATACCTTGAAAAACAAGCTTCAGTAACTGAACGTATAAAAGTATTGAAAAATCAGCTTTAAATAATAAGGCGTTATAAAATAAAAACGAGCAAAACTAGAGGGAACTCTTAGCTTTTTGCTCGTTTTTATTGTTAACTAGTGAAAAAGACTGCAGGGTAGTTTATAATTAAATTGGATATGGAATATAAAAATAAGTGGAGGTAAATAATGTTCATTACCTATGAAGAAGCACTGAGCTGGATCCATGCTACTAGAACTTTCGGTGAGAAACCAGGGTTAAAAAGAATGGAATGGATGTCAAGCCAATTAGACCATCCTGAAAGAAAATTTAAATCGATCCATATTGCAGGAACAAACGGCAAAGGTTCTACGCTGGCTTTTTTGAGGGATATGTTTGAAGCTAATGGCCAAATAGTAGGAACGTATACATCTCCTTACATCGAAATGTTCAATGAGCGTATTAGTGTCAATGGAGATCCAATATCAGACGACGAAATTCTGCGTTTAGCGAACGCCGTTTATCCGCTTACAATAGAATTAGAAAAAACGACATTAGGTGGTCCAAGCGAATTTGAGATCATCACGATGATGATGTTGATTTATTTTGGTGAAGGACATGCAGATATAGTTCTTATTGAAGTAGGTATTGGCGGATCATATGATTCGACAAATATTATTACCCCAGTAGTTTCAATCATCACAACAATTGGATTGGATCACATGAATTTACTTGGAGATACATTGTCTGAGATTGCTGCTAACAAAGCAGGTGTCATTAAAGCAAGTGTTCCTGTGGTGATTGGTAAAATTGAAAAGGAAGCTTTGAAAGAAATTGAGGAAAAGGCTACTGAACAAGATAGTTTGTTGCTGAAATATAACCAAGATTTCTTTGTTACAAAATGGCAAACACTTCCAACGTGGGGAGAACAATTTGTATTTGAGGACGACTTCATACGGCTTAGCCCCATTCAAATAGGGATGTTAGGGCGTCATCAAGTGGAAAATGCCGCTGTAGCTATTGAAGCTTTAAGGGTCTATAGTCATGAAATAGGTTTAGCTGTAAATCACGAAAAGTTGCTTAGTGGCTTAAAACATACTTTTTGGCCCGGAAGAATGGAAAAAATAAATGATCAACCGCTTCTTATTTTGGATGGCGCTCACAATGAACATGCTATGAAAACTTTGGTTGAAACGATTAAAAAAAACTTTGCACAACAAGAGGTCTATATCATTATGGCTGCTATGCGGGATAAAGATATCCAAGGAATGGTAGATCAGTTGCAAGGTATAACGAATAGTCACTTAATTCTTACAAGTTTCGACTATCCTAGAGCAGCTGGAATAGAGGACTTAAACAAAGTGATGCTAGAAAATGGAACTGTAACAAACTATTGGCAAGAAGCGTTAGTAGAATCGCTTAATGAGATGGATGAAAATGGTGTATTGATTGTAACGGGCTCACTCTATTTCATTTCAGAGGTCAGAGAATATTTTAAAACAGCAGATAAATGAAGAACAACTAAAATTGGGGGAAGAACATGACTAAAATTGAAGCAGTTATTTTTGATATGGATGGGCTAATGTTTGATACAGAAGTATTATATTATGAAGCAAATCGAATTGTTGCAAAAAAAAATAATTTAATTTATACATGGGAATTCCATGAAAAATATATTGGGATTTCCGATGTAGAATTTCACAAAGAACTTTATTTGAACTACGAGATCAAACAAGCCGAAACATTTATCAAGGAAAGTGGTCAAGCTTTATTAGAGCATGTTGAAATTAACGGTCTACGCAAGAAAAAAGGATTGATTGAATTACTAGATTATTTAGAAAGTAAAAAAATAAAAAAAATAGTCGCTTCCAGCAGTATCAAGTCTCTTGTTTCTTTATTTTTAGAAAAAGAGAAACTAACTTCATATTTTGATGCTGTTATTGGAGGGGATGAAGTATCACGGGCAAAACCAAGTCCTGAAATATATGAAAAAGCGTGGCTAAAAACAGACGTTCCTAAAGAAAAAACGATTGTTTTAGAAGATTCACTTAATGGGATCCGTGCAAGCTATGATGCTCATATCCCAGTCATCATGGTACCAGATCTAATACTGCCGACTAGTGAAGCCAAAGAAAAGACAGTAGCGATTCTTGATGATTTAATTGCTGTAAAAACATTTATTGAACAGCAAAACAACTAAAAAATTAAATAAAATCGACTTCTTCTTTTTCGCGGATAGTAATAATGTGAAAAAGGAGGATTTTTTTTTATGACAATAAAAAGTGTGAATCTTATTAAAGAAGTACCTATTCAATCGAGACCTAGAGAAAGATTAGAGCACTATGGAGAAAAAGCTCTTGCTAATCATGAGCTGCTTGCTATTTTACTTAGAACGGGTATCAAGGGAACAAATGTCGTAACATTAGCTATGACAATGCTTAATCATTTCGAAGATCTTTATTATTTGAAAACGGCTTCTTGTCAAGAGTTAATGGCTCTTTCTGGTATTGGAAAGGTAAAAGCAATTGAATTAAAAGCAGCTATTGAATTAGGCGTCCGTATCTCACAGACCTCACAAATAAAAATTGGTCAAATCACCTCTAGTACAAAAGCGGGTGAGATGCTATTAATAGAAATGCGTGGATTACAGCAAGAACATGTAGTAGTTCTTTACTTAAATACCAAAAATGAAATCATAAAAAAAGAAACTATTTTTATTGGTGGACTTAATTCGTCGGTTGCACATCCCAGAGAGATATTTAGAGGGGCGGTAAGATATTCTGCAGCACGAATCATTGTTGGACATAACCATCCATCGGGTAATCCGGAGCCATCCGAAGCCGATATTCAGTTTACTCGTAGAATGTCAGAATGTGGCGAACTAATGGGTATTGAATTGTTGGATCATATTATTGTTGGCGAACATGAATTTATTAGTTTAAAAGAAATAGGGATTTGTTGAAAATTCATACATAAAGGTTGCTTAATTGAAATACTCATGCTACACTTACGTTGAGTTTTTGTTAGGTAGAACAAAGAAATGTTTCAGAGCATTCCGATTCGCACCGCAAGCAAGAATATCACTATATGTGCTACAAGGCACGAGGAGGAATTTCATTATGGAACAAGGTACAGTAAAATGGTTTAACGCAGAAAAAGGTTTTGGATTTATCGAACGTGAAGGAGCAGACGATGTATTCGTACATTTCTCAGCTATCCAAAGCGAAGGATTCAAATCTTTAGAAGAAGGACAAGCAGTAACTTTCGACGTTGAAGAAGGAAACCGTGGACCTCAAGCAGCAAACGTAAACAAAGCTTAATTAAAAATTAAAATTGTTTGAGAAGTTAGTCCTAGGGCTAACTTCTTTTTTTGTGAAAATAGTTAACTGGATCAAAAGACTATAAACAGATACAAGATAGGTAGATTTATAGTTTTCTTTGATTAAAAAGACATAATATGAAAAAAACTGTGATGTCAGCTTGTGTTGTATTTAAAAACATGCTATACTTACGTTGAGTTTTTGTTAGGTAGAAAATAGAATTGTTTCAGAACATTCCAATTCGCACCGCAAGCAAGAATATCATTATGTGCTATAAGGCACGAGGAGGAATTTTATTATGGAACAAGGTACAGTAAAATGGTTTAACGCAGAAAAAGGTTTTGGTTTTATCGAACGTGAAGGAGCAGAAGATGTATTCGTACATTTCTCAGCTATCCAAAGCGAAGGATTCAAATCTTTAGAAGAAGGACAAGCAGTAACTTTCGACGTTGAAGAAGGAAACCGTGGACCTCAAGCAGCAAACGTAAACAAAGCTTAATTAAAAATTAAAATTGTTTGAGAAGTTAGTCTTATGGCTAACTTCTTTTTTTGTGGTGAAATTAGCTTGTACTATACTTAATAACATGATATACTTAAGTAGAATTTTTGTTAGGTAGAACAAAGAAATGTTTCAAAGCATTCCAATTCGCACCGCAAGCAAGAATATCACTATGTGCTATCAGGCACGAGGAGGAATTTTATTATGGAACAAGGTACAGTAAAATGGTTTAACGCAGAAAAAGGTTTTGGTTTTATCGAACGTGAAGGAGCAGAAGATGTATTCGTACATTTCTCAGCTATCCAAAGCGAAGGATTTAAATCTTTAGAAGAAGGACAAGCAGTAACTTTCGACGTTGAAGAAGGAAACCGTGGACCTCAAGCAGCAAACGTAAACAAAGCTTAATTAAAAATTAAAATTGTTTGAGAAGTTAGCCTTAACGGCTAGCTTCTTTTTTTATTAAAAAACAATAGTTTCTCTTGAAATATCGAAAAATGGATGCTACAATTACTGTAATGTTTTTGTTAAGGATCACGTAGAATTGTTTTATAACAGTCTGAATCGTACCGTTAGCAAGAATATCAATATATGTGCTATAAGGCACGAGGAGGAATTTTATTATGGAACAAGGTACAGTAAAATGGTTTAACGCAGAAAAAGGTTTTGGCTTTATCGAACGTGAAGGAGCAGATGATGTATTCGTACATTTCTCAGCTATCCAAAGCGAAGGATTCAAATCTTTAGAAGAAGGACAAGCAGTAACTTTCGACGTTGAAGAAGGAAACCGTGGACCTCAAGCAGCAAACGTAAACAAAGCTTAAGCTTGTAGAAATTTAAAAACAAAAAAAGGCTCTACGTCAAATGGTGTGGATGAGCTAAATTTAGTTGGAAATAACGTCTTGTTTAAGCAGCGTGAGAGAATCTTCTCGCGCTGCTTTTTTTTGCTTTAAAACTAATCAAAATACGACATCTAAAGTTCTGAAAATTCCGATAACCATAAGCAACCCGTTTGATGACTTTTATTTTATTGATTGACCCTTCTAAAGCACCGTTAGAATAGGGATACATAAAAGTATGTTTTATCCTAGGCAAGTGTTTACGCAGGGTTTTAAGGGCAGTCTGCATAAAAGGAGATAACTCTTTAGGAGAAGCCTTAAGTACAAGGTCTTTAAACCCTTTATAGTCATTTTTTTTAGAATAATAAAGAAGATTTTGATACAAATCATACGTCGCTTTAAGAGTCTCGTCGAGCGTAAGTAGGTAGTCGATGATTTCTGTATTCGGTAAAGGTTTTTTAAAGAGTCGTTGATAGCGGTAATCCTTAAAATTTAAGTCGTCTGAATCCTTTAACAGGAGTTGCCAGTACCTTTTAAATTTTCTGTAATTCTTTAAATCTTCTGAATTAGAGGTATGGAATTGTTTCATTGTTTGAACTCTGGTTTGATTCAACGAGCGTGATATCAACTGAACGATATGGAAACGGTCAATGATCACTTTAGCATTAGGAAAGAGATCTTTAACTAATGTAAAGTAGGCCGCGTTCATGTCTACGACAATCGTTTTTACGTTCATCCTCGTCTTATAGGGATAGCGAAGAAAGTGACGGCGTAAAGCTAGTAGCAGCCGAGTTGGCAAGATATCGATTGGTTCATGTGTGTCTGCATTCGAATAAATAAAGCTCATTTTTCCTTCGACGTTTTTAACGGATTGAAATTCATCGAAAGAGAGGTGTTGCGGCAAGGATTTGAAGGTATTTTTAACAGACTGATTGAGTTGTTTCAAGACTCTGTCTACAGTGGTAGGAGAAACAAAATGCCGTTTAGACAGGTCTTTTATAGAAATAGTGTCGGCTAATTCAACCGCGATAGACTGTTTGACCCGTTTAGCGATGAAGCAACCTTCTTCAATTTCAGGAGAACGTGCAACAAAGGTAACACCGCATGCTCTACAAAGAAACCGCTGCTTCTTTAATCGAATAGACGTTGCATAATGAGTCGAACTGACCCATTTAACCCTAGAGGTTAAATACCCATTCTTTACAATAGAGTAGGCGTGGTTCTTCATCCCACAACACTCACAGTGAGTGGGTTTGTACGTTAAAGTGGCATAGAAAACTTTTGATCTGAACCCTTTGATTCGTTTCTCCTCGCAAAATTTTTCATCAAAAAAGATATTTTTATCTTTTAAATCAAGTGCAGTTCGGATACAATTATTATGAGACATATGAATTTTCCTTTCTAGTGGGTTGTCGTGACTTTATTCTAACTGGAAAATTCATTTGTTTCTATTTTTTTATAAAAAAATAGGTGCGAATGAATTTCTTCATCCACACCAAAAATTATACAGCCCAAAAAAACCTGGTGATTTTTCACCAGGTTTTTTTGTTTTTAAATAAAATATAGATTTAAAAACAACTGTCTTATTTTTAAAAGACCATTTCATTTTTATTACTTATATATAGAATTACTTAAATTTATGTTAAAATATAAAAAATACGGATGTCATAACCAGAAAAATACAGTATGATGGTTTCGGTTAGAGCATTCTATTCTTTTTTTTGCTATACTGTTTGAGTGTCTACCGTTTAGTATTAAAATGTTAAAGATACGAGAACTATGAATTTGAAAAATAAAACTTTAAATGTAAAGATCAGGTAGATTTGAGAGGATGAAATCATTTGTTTAGATTTGGTAATAAAGATATTGGAATCGATTTAGGTACTGCAAACACAAATGTGTTTGTTGCAGGAAAAGGAATTGTTTTAAGAGAACCTTCAGTAGTCGCAAAAGATACTGTCACAGGAGAAATAGTTGCAGTTGGAGAAGATGCAAGAAATATGATTGGGAGAACACCTGGTTCAATTGTTGCGATTCGTCCTATGAAAAATGGTGTTATTGCAGATTACGATACCACGGCAGCAATGATGAAATACTACATTGAAAAAGCAATAGGGAAATCAACGTCTAAACCCTTCGTCATGATCTGTGTGCCGAGTGGTGTAACAGAAGTTGAAAAAAGAGCAGTTGTAGATGCTACAAGAATGGCAGGAGCAAAGGATGCATTCATCATTGAAGAACCTTTTGCAGCAGCAATCGGAGCAGGATTACCTGTTATGGATCCTACGGGAAGTATGGTAGTAGATATTGGTGGAGGAACAACGGACGTAGCCACTATTGCACTAGGTGGCATCGTTAGTAGTCGTTCCATTCGTTTAGCAGGAGATCGCATGGATGATGTGATCATTCACTACGTACGTAAAAAATTCAACTTGCTTATAGGTGAGCGCACAGCTGAACAAATTAAAATTCAAATTGGGTGTGCCTCTGTTGAAAAAGCATCAGAATATGGGGTCATGGATATACGTGGTCGTGATTTACTAACAGGACTGCCACAAACGATTGAAATTTCAGCTGTTGATATTGCTGAGGCCATTCAAGAGGTAGTAGAAGGTATCGTTGTTGCTGTTAGGGAAACACTTGAAGAAACTTCACCTGAGATTTCAGCAGACGTCATTGATCACGGAATTGTATTGACCGGTGGTGGAGCATTACTAAAAAATATGGGAGACGTCATCGCTGAAGAAACAGATGTTCCGGTTTTTGTAGCAAATGAACCATTGGATTGTGTAGCACTTGGTACAGGTGATTCACTAAAACACATCAACATGTACAAAAAAAGAGCAAATAGATAAGCAAGCCTAAATAAGGTTATAAAGGTGCGGGAAGTTTATTTTCTTCTCGCATATTTTCATGTAAAAAAGAAATAAGTTAGGCAAGTTATTTAGGTTAACTTATGTTAAAATAAAGGAAGCCTGTAAAATTAATGAGGTGATATTTTGAATCAGTTTTTTTCAAATAAAAAACTAATCATTTTATTAGTAAGTATGATTGTTTCTTTAGGTCTGATAGCTTTTTCAATTACAGGAAGCGGAAATATTCCTATCATTCAACAGCTTACTAATGATATTACAGCAGTTGTATCTCGTGTGGTAGCAAAACCGACGAATGCAGTTGTTGATTTTTTAGAATCAGTAGATGGTCTGAAAAATACGTACGAAGAAAATCAATTGTTAAAATCAAAAATCGATAAATTGTACGAAACAGAAATGGAAATTGCAGATTTAAAACAAAACAACGAAAAACTCAAAGAGCAATTAAGTTTGATCGATACATTATCTGATTACGAATCCATTAATGGAGAAGTATTAAGTCGTAACCCTGACAGTTGGGTCGATAAAATCGTAGTCGACAAAGGAAGTCAAAATGGTATCGAATTAGACATGTCTGTGATGTCGGGCAATGGACTGATAGGGCGTGTTGTTGAAGTCAATCCTACTAGTTCTAAAATTCAATTAGTAACAACGTTAGATCAAAATAATAATCGAGTTGCTGCTTCTGTTGATACAGATGATGGAGTCATACACGGTATCGTTAATGGGTATGATGCTGAAACAAATCGGTTGATCTTGAAACAAGTTACCACCGAAGCGGAATTAAAAGAAGGTGACAAAGTTATGACTTCTGGTTTAGGAGGCATAGCTCCTAGCGCACTACTGATTGGAACAATTGATGAAGTTAAATTAGATTCTTTTGGACTGTCTCAGGAAGCCTACATCGTCCCGGCAGCAGATACAAATGATATTCGTTACGTGACATTTATTAAACGAACCGCTGAAAGTGGTGAGTAAATGATAGAGAATTGGAAAACTTCTACTTTGATTCCATTAGTTATTACCTTTTTCTTTTTGTTGGATGGTATATTGACTGTTATTTTTTCAGAGCAATTTCTTGAAGGTACGAAGGTAATGACTCCAAGACTAATCGTCTTAGTTCTTATTTTGATGTCTTTTTATATACCAAGGAGTAGGATGCTCGTATACAGTATTATTTTTGGATTGGTTTATGATAGTTATTATGTAGGGATTCTTGGTGTATATGTCCTTTTATTTCCTTTAGTTGTTTACTTAACGGAAAAAATGAAAAAAGTTCTCAATCCGAATCCTATCGTTATTGGTATGATGATCATTGTTAATTTAAGCCTAATAGAAACTTACCTTTACCTATTTTATCAAGTATTAGGTTACACAACAATTAATTGGGCAACGTTTTTGGCAGACCGATTGGGACCAACGTTGCTATTAAATTTAGTCTTATTTATTGCAGTATTTTATCCTTTGAAAAAAACTATTGAACGTATTCAAGAATAGTAGACAGTAATAATGGCAAACATTTTGGCTGAGGGAGTTGTTAAAGTGAAACAAAGTGTGACGTTAAAAGGAACTAAGGGCAGCTTTGTATTAAGCTTAGATGAAGCAGCTTCTTTTGTATCCATCATGAAAGAATTAAATGAATTACTGGAACATCTGAATAGTGAACAAAAAAGGTCTAAAGAAGTTCAAAAAGAAATTCTTTTAGAGATAAAAACAGGAAACAGACTACTGTCTCAAGAACAGCAAGAATTAATAATTGAAGAAATAAATTCCAATAGTACCTTTTTAATAAAAACAATCACTTCTAGCGTAGTGACAGTTACAAAAGCTATCGAGTGGCAAAAAACGGTCAGTTTACAAATGGAAGTTCAAACAATCAGAAGCGGACAAGTTTTGACAGCACCAGGCAATCTTCTTTTTATAGGGAAGGTCCATCCAGGCGGAATGCTTCGAGCTAAGGGAAGTATTTTTATTATTGGAGAACTGATGGGAACCGCTCATGCTGGATTTGAAGGCAACATAAATTCTGTGATCGTTGCCGACTTTCATACAAATGCTCAGATCAGAATTGCAGATAATGTGCAAATTGTAGAGAAAAAGAATGAGCATCCAGACAATGTTAGAAAAAATGAATTTGCCTTTATAAATGATTTACATATTCTGGATTTTCATTCATTAGAGCAATTAAAAAAGATACGTCCAAATCTAGATAAAGTGATAGGGGGATTAAGCGAATGGGTATAGCAATCGTTATTACATCCGGAAAAGGCGGGGTAGGTAAAACAACTTCCACTGCAAATATAGGTACAGCTCTGGCTCTTCAAGGAAAGAGAGTTTGTCTGATCGATATGGATATTGGGCTAAGAAATTTAGATGTTATTCTTGGTCTAGAAAATCGTATTATTTATGATATTGTTGATGTAGTAGAGGGTCGTACAAAATTGCATCAAGCTATTATAAAGGATAAACGTTTCAATGATAACCTTTATTTACTTCCTGCAGCTCAAAATGCAGATAAAAATGATATAAATGGACAACAAATGATTGAAATTGTATCTGAATTAAAAAAAGAATATGATTATATTTTAATTGATTGTCCGGCAGGCATTGAACAAGGTTTCCAAAATTCGATTGCAGCAGCAGATCAAGCAATCCTTGTAACAACGCCCGAAATATCTGCTATACGTGATGCAGACCGCATTATTGGCCTTTTAGAGCAGACTGAACTTGAACCGCCACGTTTAATCATTAACCGTATCCGTAAACGAATGATGCAAGATGGAGAAGTAATGGATATCGATGAAATAACCAGGCATTTATCCATTGAGTTATTAGGAATTGTTTTTGATGATGATGATGTTGTTCGTTCTTCTAATAAAGGAGACCCTATTGTTTTAAATCCAAAGAATCCAGCTTCTCAAGGATACCGCAATATCGCTCGTCGTGTTTTAGGGGAAACAGTACCTTTAATGACATTAACAAAAGAAAAACCAACTTTTTGGCAAAAAATATTTGGCAAGCGTAAATAATTGTGCTATAGTATTAAAAAATGATTAAAAGCATTGAAGAGAAAAAGTAAGTTTAGAAACTTTCTAGAGAGATTGCGGCGGTGGGAGCAATTAAGGAACTATACTGAAAACACATCTCTGAGCTGACAATTGAACGTAGCGTTACTACAAGTAAATTGATTCGGGAGTACCCGTTATAGTACTAGTGTTTAGCAGTTGTGAACGCGATGAGGTAGTTTTCTGTGAAGAGGCTACGAATAAAGGTGGAACCACGATAATTGACATCAATCGTCCTTTGATTTTCTTAATAAAAGAAAATCAAAGGATTTTTTTGTTTTTCAGGACTGCAGTCTGGAAAAAATAAACAATATGAATAAAAGGGAGAGAATATAAAATGAAAAATACACTAGCAAAGGTAGCTTTTGGTTTAGGAATGGCAACAGTATTAGTAGGATGTGGAGCAGAAGAAACAACAAAGGATTCATTTGATCAAATCAAAGAAGAAGGTACTTTAGTCGTAGGTTTGGACGATACTTTTGCTCCGATGGGCTTTCGTGATAGCAACGGGGATATTGTAGGATTCGATGTGGATCTGGCAAATGAAGTAGCTGAAAAGCTAGATGTAGAGGTTGAATTTCAACCTATTGATTGGGCTTTAAAGGAAACAGAATTAAAAAGTGGAAATATTGATGTGATATGGAATGGCTATACGATTACTGAAGAAAGAAAAAAACAAGTTGATTTTAGTTCACCCTATTTAGAAAACAGTCAAATTATTATTGTGTTAGAGGATAGTGAAATTCAAACTAAAGAAGATTTAAGTGGGAAAGTAGTTTCTGCTCAACAATCTTCAAGTGCTGTAGAAGCTATTAATGCTGATGAGTCAAATATAGTAGAAGAATTTGCAGACCAAGACGTGGTTCTATATCCTTCTAATAATGACGTTTTTAATGATTTAGCTTCTGGAAGAAGCGAAGCTATTGTTGTTGATGAAACGCTTGGACGTTACTATATGAAGCAAAATAAAGAAATTAGTTATCGTGTTCTAGAGGATAATTTTGGAGAAGAAGAATACGCAGTTGGCATGCGTAAAGAAGATGATAAATTAACAGAAGCTATTGATAATGCATTGGATGAAATGAAAGCAGATGGTACATTTGATGAAATATATGCGAAATGGTTTGCTGAGTAAAAAGGTGAAATAAAATACTGTATTAACTGAAACGAGAAGTAACTTTGGAGCAAATTAAAAGTAAATGGATCACAGAATAAATTTAAACTAAGAAAAGGGTGAATAAAGAAATGGATTTAATAGCCGAGATAACGCCTAACTTGTTAGAGGGGTTAAAGACAACCTTATTACTATTTTTAATTATCGTTATCGTAACTATCCCGTTAGGGTTTTTGGTTGCTTGTGTAAGAGTTTATGCTCCAAAATGGATATCATGGATCATACAAGTTTATATTTACATCATGAGAGGAACACCATTGCTGTTACAATTGATGGTCGTATTTTTTGGATTGCCACTTGTGGGCATAACATTTGACCGTTTTTCAGCTGCTGTTTTCACGTTTATAATAAATTATGCAGCTTATTATGCAGAAATATTTCGTGGCGGTATCTTGTCTATTCCAAAAGGTCAATTTGAAGCCCTTAAAGTATTGGGTATTGGAAAATTAAATGGATTTAGAAAAATTATTATCCCACAAGTTATGCGAGTGGTGTTGCCATCAGTAGGAAATGAAGTTATCGCATTAGTAAAAGATACATCACTTATTTATATTTTAGGGATCGGTGAATTATTGCGAGCGGGTCAAATTGCAGCCAATACTTACGCCTCACTACTTCCCTACGCAGCAGTTGGAGCCATTTATTTGATGGTCACTGGATTAGTAACTTTACTATTAAATGCTATAGAGAAGAAGTCAAACTATTAAGGAGGCGGTTGAAATGGGATTGAAAGCAACGAACTTGACGAAACAGTTCAATGGAATTGACGTTATAAGAAATTTTGATTTTACGATTGAGGCTGGAGAAATTGTTACACTCGTTGGTAAATCAGGAACAGGAAAGACTACCTTAATGCGATCATTGAATCAACTTGAAAAAGTAGATAATGGAACGATTGCAATTGATGATAATTATTTATGCCGTGAAACATCTGAGGGTAAAACAGAATATGTTTCCAGAAAAGAGCGAACAAGCTATAATAACCAAATAGGTATGGTATTTCAAGATTATCAACTGTTCCCTAATTTAACAGTTATAAAAAATTGCATTGAAGCACCGTTAGATCAAAAATTAATGACAAAAGAACAAGCAATTGAAAAAGCAGAATTGCTTTTGACACAAATGAAAATTTTAGATAAAAAAGATGAATATCCTAGTACTTTATCAGGAGGACAACAGCAGCGTGTGGCAATAGCTAGAGCGATGATGCTTAACCCTAAGATTCTTTGCTTTGATGAACCAACTTCTGCCTTAGACCGCGAATCATCTAATGAAGTAGGAAAAATGATCCAATCAATCGCTTTGTCAGGTACAGGTATCTTAATTGTCACACATGATATAGAATTTGCTAATGCATTTGGAACAAGAGTAGTATCCTCAGATGAATTTTTGCAATAAAAAGAAATTTAAAATACTGCTGTTTTAATCTTTTAAAGATTCGGCATAAAGTATGTATTGACGAAGGTAATACAATTTGGTATGATGTTAATGTTGTAAATGTGTAGCACCACAGCTACAACCGCACTGGAATGAGTTTAAGTCCATAACGGCACTCATGACGGCGAGTCTAAGTCTAATAAGGAGGTGCGAAAGAATGTACGCAATTATCAAAACAGGTGGAAAACAAATTAAAGTTGAGGTTGGCCAAGAAATCTACATTGAAAAATTGAATGTTGAAGCTGGTGAAACTGTAGTCTTTGAAGAAGTTGTCTTAATTGGTGGAGAAGAAACAAAAGTTGGAGCTCCAACTATTGTAGGAGCTACTGTTGAAGGTACTGTTGAAAAACATGGTCTTCAAAAGAAAGTTACGACTTTTATCTACAAACCTAAAAAACATAGTCACCGTAAACAAGGTCACCGTCAACCATATACAAAAGTTACTATCAACGCAATCAACGCATAAGAAAGTGGTGTTCCAATATGATTCAAGCATTCTTTAACCGTAATAACAAAGAAGACATTGTTTCCTTTGAAGTTACAGGACATGCAGAGTCTGGACCCTACGGCAGCGATATCGTATGTGCAGCTGTTTCAGCATTAGTTATTGGAACAACAAATAGCATTTCTGCTTTATCAGGCGTTTCTCCATTAGTAGAAACAAATGAAGAAGTGGAAGGCGGCTATTTATATGTTGAACTTTTAAGCGAATTAACTGAAGAACAGTCGAAAATTTCACAAATTCTTCTCGAGAGCCTGCTTCTTTCCTTAACGGGAATAGTTGAAGAGTATCCAGAATATGTCAAACTTGCACAGTAAAAAAATTATAATAGGAGGTGCAACTCATATGTTAAAAATGAATTTACAATTCTTCGCCCATAAAAAAGGTGGCGGTTCTACAACTAACGGACGCGACTCAAATTCTAAACGTTTAGGTGCTAAACGTGCAGATGGACAAACTGTTTCAGGTGGTTCAATTTTATTCCGTCAACGCGGAACTAAAATTTATCCAGGTGTTAACGTTGGAATTGGTGGAGATGATACTTTGTTTGCAAAATGTGACGGAGTTGTTCGTTTCGAACGCAAAGGCCGCGACAAAAAACAAGTTTCAGTTTATCCAGTAGCCCAATAATTTAAAATGAAAAGCTCTTCTACTCTTAGAAGAGCTTTTTTGATTATAGAGATAAAAATAGCAGTAGGAATAACCAAGATTAGCGAAGCTTAGTTTCTTTTAAGAATATACTAACTTCATGCTTGAAACCGCATAACTTATTCGTTAGAATGAAAGGGTAGCGCTTTTTTAACAGAGGCTAATTTTATTTTATATAGGGCTAATACTAAGGTAATGCAAAAGAAAAAAGGAAAGAGGTTGACCTTATTGTCTCAAAAAGAAATTGAACAATTATTTAATCAATTAGATACTTCAGCCCAACTTTTGCAAAAGGAATTAGATGTTTCTTATTTAGAGGCTCTTTCAGAAACTGGTGAAAATATTCTAGGCAATAAGATTCCTCATCAGATCGATGATGTTCCTTCGGATGAAGTAGTTGGAAAACTAACTCAAATTTACAAAGAAGTTGCGTTAGATAGTATGGAAGCTGAAGATATTCGAAAGGCAATTCAATTAGCTCTTTTGAAAGCTTCAAAGACGGATGTATTGCAGCCGAATCACCAAATGACTCCAGATGCCATTGGTTTTATTTTAAACTATTTAATTGAAAAATTGATCAGTGGTAAATTGGAAAAGGTTCGTTTACTTGATCCTGCTGTAGGAATGGGAAATCTGTTATCAACTGTTTATAACGGCTTAGTTTCAAAAAAAATATCAGTAGAAGCAGAAGGCGTCGATAATGATGATTTGCTTCTAACACTTGCATCAGTCAGTACTACTATGCAAAGGCAAAATGTCACATTGACACACCAAGATGCAATACAAGATCTCTTAATGGATCCTGTTGACGTTGTTGTGAGCGACTTGCCGGTCGGCTACTATCCATTAGATGAAAAAGCTGAAAAATTTAAAACAGCGGCAAAAAATGGTCATTCTTATGCTCATCATTTATTCATTGAGCAAAGCTTACATTATTTGAAAGATGGCGGATTTGGAATCTTTTTGGTTCCTGCTCAATTATTTGAAACAGATGAGACACCAGGACTGATGAAGATGATCCAAGAAGAAGCCTTTTTACAAGGGATGTTGAACTTGCCAAATGAATTATTTAAGACTAGGAATTCACGCAAATCAATTCTCGTGATTCAAAAAAAGGGGAATAATGTCAAACAAGCCAAACAAGTATTGTTAGCACAAATTCCGGATTTTAAAAATCAAAAGGCTATGCTTAAATTTATGCAAGAAGTGGATAGTTGGAAAAAAGAAAATATATAAAAATTTGAATTAGGAGATGGAAAATATGTCAAAAACAATTGCAATCAATGCAGGTAGTTCAAGTTTGAAATTTACCTTATATGAAATGCCAGCTGAGGAAGAAATCGCTTCAGGAATAATTGAAAGAATTGGTTTAAACAACTCGATTTTCACGACAAAATATGCCGGTGAAAAATACAAAGTTATTGAAGACATAAAAAACCATGAAATAGCTATTCAAATGGTATTAGATAAATTAATCGAACTAAAAGTTATTGCAAACTACGAAGAAATTACAGGTGTTGGACACCGTGTAGTAGCTGGTGGGGAATTGTTTAAAGATTCAGCATTGATTACTGATGAAGTATTAGCACAAATTGAAAGTTTAGCTGAATTTGCTCCATTACACAATCCAGCAAATGCTACAGGAATCAAAGCATTCAAAAAATTATTGCCAAATATTACTAGTGTAGCTGTTTTTGATACTTCATTCCATACAACAATGCCTAAAGAAAACTACTTATACAGTCTCCCGATGGAGTACTATACCGACTTTTCAGCGCGTAAATATGGAGCACACGGTACATCACATAAATATGTTTCAGAACGTGCAGCTGAAATGTTAGGCAAACCGCTTGAAGAGACTAAACTTATTACATGTCATTTGGGTAATGGCGGATCTATTACTGCTGTTAAAGGTGGAAAATCGATCGACACATCTATGGGATTCACTCCTCTAGCTGGTATCACAATGGGTACTCGTACTGGGGACATTGACGCATCACTATTACCTTTCTTAATGAACAAATTAAATATCACCGACATCAATGATATGATTTACATTTTAAATAATAAATCTGGCTTACTAGGTCTTTCTCATATTTCAAGCGATATGCGTGATGTTGAAGAAGCTGCCGAAAAAGGAAATGAAGATGCTCAAACAGCGTTAGATATTTTCTATAATCGTGTTCAAAAATATATTGGACAATATTTTGCTATCTTAAATGGTGCAGATGCAATTGTCTTTACTGCCGGAATTGGTGAAAATTCTCCAGAAACACGCCAAATTATTATTGATGGTATGAACTGGTTTGGTGCTGAGATCGATGCAGAAGCAAATAATGTTCGTGGAAAAGAACGCATCATTTCTACTCCAGAATCAAAAGTTAAAGTATTATTGATTCCTACAGATGAAGAAATTATGATTGCTCGTGATGTTGAAAGATTACGTGCCTAATTAATAAATAAAAGCAAAAAAACAACCATTATTTGGTTGTTTTTTTGCTATTTTAATAACTATTGATTTTTCTTGTTTTCCAAATCTGTCCGTACGATTAAAACGTCACAATTAGCGTGCCGAATAACGTATTCTGAAACGGAACCTATGAAAATACGTTCTACAGCATTTAAACCAGTTGCTCCCAACATGATTAAATCAATTTTTTGATCTTCAGGAACTTGTTTTGCGATCAACACTTTTGGAGATCCGTATTCAATAGAATAAGTAACATCCTGAACACGATGGTTTTTTGCGTAACGTACATACTCTTCTAAGGTGTTTCTAGCTTGTTCACTAGCTTTATCAGCCATATCACCATCGAAAGTAGAAATGCTTTGAAATGCTCGAGTATCAATAACATGTGCAAGAACTAAAGCAGCAGAATTACGAACTGCAACTTGTACAGCCTTTTTGAAAGCTGTTTCAGCCTCAGCTGAACCATCGACAGCGACTAAGATCCGATTATATTGTTGTAACATAGACATCCACTCCATTCCTCATGATAAGATAAATGAATAACTTTTTTGCTAACTTCATTGTACTCTAAATGTAACCAGTTTCAAAGAGATATGAAATAAGAGGTGGATTAAATTTTTAAGGATAGGCTATCAATGATATTACATACGTTTATTTAAATTGAAAATAAAAAAAAGCATGGTAAGCATTACAAAGAGTAAAACGCTAAAAGCCAACCAATTTGGATGAAAGAAGACGAGTATGAGAGAACCAAGCCCTCCAATGAAGAAAAGAGCACCGTATAGTTTGAAAAAAGTCATTTTTTTTGATGGAATTTCTTTACTAGTATTTGGTAAAAGTACGACAGCTTTACCAGTATAGAAAAAGTATGCTGCATAGATCAATAAGAGTGAAAAAATAAAAAATAACACAGATAATAGCATAATGAAACCTTCTTTCAATAAAAATAAGTATATGTTAAGCATACCATATATCAATTTAAAGTTAAGAAAAAGTCAAAAGAGACTTGAAAAAAAGGGGGCTGTATAATTTTTGGTGTTGATAGACTTGATCTAATGGCATTACTTACCCAAAATTTTTGTAGGAATAGGGTTGCTTGTAGACTAAAATGAAGCACTGTGGGCAAATAACGCCCAAGTGTATCATGTTTGTAAGCTGCTAAAGCAGCAACAACCATGACAAATTTTGGTTTTAGGCTTCAGGTGTTCCCTTGGCTCTCCACAAGCAAACCCGTCCATTCCAGAAGAAATTTTTTTGAAGCATCTACGCCATTTGTTGTAGAAAAAAAGCCATTCAATTAAGAATGACTTTAAAAGTTTTAAACTTTTTTTAATAAGAAATCCGATGATGCCGTTGATATGCTCAGTTAGTCTTGAACCCGCAAGTAGCAGGTGGGCTCCGCTGTCAATCTTCTAACTACCAAGTGAAAAGGCTTGTTATCCGATTGAATCAGTTTGGATCCCAAGGTAATATTAATTGTTCGGTCAACACATGTTGAGCAAAACGAGCATCTCAGAAATCTTATACTTATAGTAGCATATGCAAATGTTATTGTCAATTATTCGCCTATTATTTGTTTGTTGAAAGTTGATTAAAACAACAAAGAAAGCGGTTATTTAGAATTATTTCTCTTTTTCTTAGAATTAATAGACTCATATTGTTTTGCTAAGGTATCCTCATATTTTCCAGTGTGATTTGGAATATAATAGGATGCTTTTTTCAGTTTGTCAGGTAGATATTGCTGATTTACCCATGCACCAGGATAGCCATGTGGATAAAGGTAATTCACACCGCGTCCAAGTTTTGTTGCTCCATTATAATGAGAGTCTCTCAAATGATCTGGTACATCTCCGCTTTTGCCAGCCCGTACATCTTGTAAGGCTGCATCGATTGCTACGTAAGACGAATTTGATTTTGGAGAAAGGCATAAATCAACGACTACATTCGCTAAAGGGATCCTGGCCTCTGGAAAGCCTAATTTTTCAGCTGCTTGAACGGCAGTTACCGTTCTGGAAGCCGCCGAAGGATTAGCCAGCCCTATATCTTCGTAAGCAATGACCATTAAGCGTCTAGAAATGATGGGTAAATCGCCAGCTTCAATCAGCCTTGCCAGATAATGCATAGCCGCATTAACATCGCTTCCGCGAATTGATTTTTGTAAAGCTGAGATGACATCATAATGAGCATCTCCGTCTTTATCATGCGTCAAAGCTTTTTTTTGGATACATTCTTCTGCAATATCTAAGGTGATGTTTATCGTACCTTGCTCATTTGGAGCTGTCGATTTGATTGCCAGTTCTAAGCTGTTCAAAGAACTTCTTAAATCTCCGTTTGTAGCTCTTGAGAAGTGTAGCAATGCTTCATCTGTTATAGCTACATTTTCTTTTCCAAAGCCTTTTTCTGAGTCATTTACTGCACTCCATAAAGCATGCTGGATATCTTCATTAGAAAGAGGCTTAAGTTCGAAAATTTGTGTTCTGCTACGGATGGCAGGATTGATCGTTATATATGGATTTTCTGTGGTTGCCCCGATCAAAATGATTCGTCCATTTTCTAAGTGCGGCAATAAGAAATCTTGTTTAGGTTTATCTAAACGATGGACTTCGTCTAAAAGCAAAATAACAGTACCGCTCATTTTAGCTTCTTCCACGACAATTTGCAGGTCTTTTTTTGTATCGCTCGCAGCATTTAGAGTTCTAAAAGCAAATTTTGTTGTACCAGCAATAGCACTGGCAATACTTGTTTTACCAATTCCAGGGGGACCGTATAAAATCATCGATGAGAGCATTTTTGCTTCTACCATGCGTCGAATAATTTTTCCTTTTCCAACTAAGTGTTGCTGTCCTACAATATTATCGATATGAGTAGGCCTCATACGATAAGCTAAAGGTTGATTCATAAAGTATCCTCCCACTAACATTCTTACTGCTAGTATACCACTGTGATTAATGGGATTCTACAAGAAAGAACACTTGTTTGATTGGGGGGTCAAGTTACTTTTAGAAAGTTAGTAGAATGTTTGGTTTGGCTTTTCTCTGATTATTTGCGATAATGTTTAGGAGCTCATTTATTTTGATTAGAATTGGTTGATCGTAATTATGGTAAAGGTAGAAAGAAAGGAACTTTTTAATGAATAAAAAAAAAGAAACGGATCGTCTTACTGGCCCATCAAAAGCTAAGAATAGAAACCAACTTAACCTCTTTTTAAAAACAGGCAGAGTCATTTTAAAAAAGGTAACAGAAAATAAAAAAAGTGAAACAAAAATTCCACATACAAAGCAGCAGGTAAATGAGAAAGTGGCAATAGGATATTACTTAAAAGAACATAAAATGCTGCAACAAGCTAAGCAAGAAGCAGAAATTATTTTAATGGATGCCTTTCGGCAATCAGAAGAAATGTATCAAGAAGTTCAAAAAGATATAAAAAAGGCCAAACAGGAAGTGGAATTAAAAAAAAGACACTCCTTTGAACAATACAATAAAGAAATAATCGAAGCAAAAAAGATTACTCAAAAAGCTGAACAAAAGGCGGATAATATAATTGCCTCAACTCATCTAAAAGCAACGCAAGCAGAAGAGGAACTTTTACTAAAAAAAGCCGTTTTCCAGCAGGAAATAGATAGAGAATTAGAAAAACTAGTAAAAGAAAAAGAATGGTTTGAACTGTACCAGCAACAAGTACAAGAAACGATCGAAAGAAAAGAAAAAGCCCTTTTTCTTGAAAGTCGAAAAAAAATAGAATATGAACAAGTAGAGAAAGAAAAATTACAAAATAAAATAAATTATTTAAAAATAGTGAACGCTAAACGAAAAATAAATTCTTACCGAATTGGGTTAGCCATTTTTGGATGTGCAGTTATCTTAAGTACATTATTGTCTTTGTTTAGACAGTCGATACCCGTAGTTTCTTTTATTAATCTATGTTTAGTATTTGTGATTGCCTGCTTAGCTTTTGCATTGGTTTACATCAACTTAGCAGATGGAAAAAACGAACAAAAAATCAAACGAATCTGTTCTCAGAACGCGTCATTAATTGATAAAAATAAAGAATTCGTTGAAATAATAGATAATCTTGAAAAAGATGCAAAAAAATTGATCAAAGAAAAGATCGAACTGGAAAGAACAAAACGTCATTCACAAGATAATATTGAGTTTTTAAAAATTATGCAGGCTGATTTGAAAAATTCTGAAATGTACCGTAGAGTATTGGAATCAGAGAACGCAGCTTTAAGAAAACATCTAATCAACGTCTAATTTACTAATTTAATATAAGAAAAAATTAACTAAAAGAGTTATACTAGACTATAGAAGAAAAAATTTCAGGAGGAAAGCTGAAGCATGAGTAAATTATCACCATTTGAACAAGTTCAAGAGTTTCATGAAGTGTTTGGTAAGACGATAAAAAGAAAACCTCAGGCTTTAACTTCAGAAGAAGCTGTTACTCGGGCAAATTTTACAACGGAAGAGCTAATAGAATTTCTTTATGCCAGTGTAAAAGGTGATATCCCAAAATTCGAATCTTTAGTTTTAGAGTGGCAGAAAGCTGCTAAAGAAGCTATCGATAAAATAAAAGAGCAGCAAAAAGAAGTACACAGTCCGTTAATCGGTCAAGTAGATGCGTTGACTGATGCAAATTATTTCAATTATGGTTCTTTCGTTCTCTTGGGTATTGATCCTGATCCAATCTTCTCTATTGTGCATCAAGCAAATATGGGGAAAGTTTTTCCAGATGGTAAACCACGTTATCGAAAAACAGATGGAAAAGTAATGAAACCAGTTAGCTGGGAAAAAGAGTTTGCTCCTGAATCAAAAATTCGAACAGAAATTGAGCGACAAATAAATCAAGCAGATGAGGGAATAATATAAATGAAGACAGTTAAACAAATGATCCAAGAAACAGATTTAAACGAAGCTTTTTATCAAGCCGTTTTTGGAATTGAAAAAGAAGGATTAAGGGTTAAGTCGAATGGACAGCTTGCGCTGACGGATCACCCACATGAATTTGGGAATAGAAATTTCCATCCATATATTCAAACAGATTTTAGTGAATCGCAATTGGAATTGATTAGTCCTCCATTAGCTTCCATCAAGGAAAGTTACAATTGGATGGCGGCACTACATGACGTCGTACTTCAAACAATGCCTCTGGATGAATCAATTTGGCCGGTAAGTATGCCGATGGTCCTTCCGGATGAGTCTGTCATCCCTATTGCCAAGTTAGATAACAAAGAAGCAGTCAAGTATAGAGAAATCCTAACGCATAAATACGGCAAGAAAAAGCAAATGCTCAGTGGGGTACATTACAATTTTGAATTAGATGACCAGCTGATCGTACGATTATATGAATGCCAAACAGACTATTTAGATAAAAGCTCATTCAAATCTATGCTTTATCTGAAGTTAGCAAAAAATTTCCTGCGTTATAGATGGCTTTTAACTTATTTATTAGGTGCTTCTCCTAAAGTGGATGATTCTTTTTTTACAGATCAAGAAATACCAAAAGATTATGTTCGGAGTATCCGAAGCAGTCATTATGGATACGTCAACCAGCCAGAAGTAGCTGTTTCATTCAATTCAATTGAAGACTATGTTCACAGCTTACAAGCTATGGTAGAAAAAGGCTTTTTATCAGAAGAAAAGGAATTTTATTCAGCCGTTCGTCTTCGTGGAACGAATAATGCAGAAAAGTTATTGACTGAAGGTGTTTCTTACCTTGAACTACGCGGTTTTGACTTAAATCCTTTCGATCCGTTTGGTATGTCAAAACAAACGATAGAATTCATTCATCTTTTTTGCTTGTATATGATTTGGATGGATGAAACAGCTACTGTGGATGAAATTGAAATTGGAGAAGAAATGAGTCTAACGACGGCCATAGAAAATCCAGAACAAATTTCTAATTTCCAAGAAGAAGGTTTACAGCTATTAAAACAAATGGAAGAAATGCTTCAAGCAACAAATGGAGCTAAAGAAGCATACAACTGTATTCAAGAAGCTAAAAAACAAGTCATTGATCCTAAACTAACGGTTGCTGCTCGTATAATAAGCGGCATCGAAGAAAAAGGGTCATATATTGAATTTAGTCTAGCATTAGCTAAACAGTATAAAAAAGAAGCCGTTGAGAAGCCGTATAATTTAAGAGGATTTGAAAAGTTAGAAATGTCTACGCAACTATTAATAATGGATGCTTTTCAAAAGGGCATTCAAGTAGAAGTGTTAGATGAACAAGATCAATTTCTAAAATTAACGGTTGGCAAGCATATTGAATTCGTTAAAAATGGGAATATGACCTCTAAAGATACCTATATTGCACCACTTATCATGGAAAATAAAACAGTCACAAAGAAAATACTTGGTTCAGCAGGTTTTCATGTTCCAGCAGGGGAAGAGTATTCGACCTTGGCAGAAGGAAAAGCAGCGTTTTGGCGTTATGAACAAAAGCAAATCGTAGTCAAGCCTAAGTCAACCAATTATGGTATCGGCATCTCCATTTTTAAACAGTTGCCAAGTAGGGAAGATTATGAACAGGCTATTGAGATAGCTTTCAAAGAAGATACTGCTGTGTTGGTTGAAGAATATATACCTGGGACAGAATACCGGTTCTTTGTTTTGGATGGAAAAGTTCCAGCGATATTACTGAGAACGCCAGCTAATGTTGTTGGAGATGGTAAAAAGACCATAAAAGAATTGGTTGATAAAAAGAATGAAGATCCTTTGCGTGGTGAAGTAAAACACCATTCTCCGCTTGAAAGGATAGAATTAGGCGAAATCGAACAATTGATGCTAAAAGGACAAGGATATACAGTCGAAAGTATCCCTGAGACTGATACTGTCATTTATTTAAGAGAAAATTCAAATATTAGTACTGGTGGAGATTCCATAGATGTTACAGATGATATAGATGAAAGCTATAAGCAAGCAGCAATAGATATGTCTGAAATCATTGGTGCAAAAGTTAGTGGAATAGATTTGATCATTCCAGATCCAGCTATTTCAAGTACTAAAGAACATTTAGGGTACACAGTATTAGAAGCTAACTTTAATCCTGCAATGCATATGCATGCGTTTGTCTATAAAGGTAAAGGACGCCGCTTGACGATGGGGATTTTGAAAATGTTATTCCCAGAATTATGGGAAAAAGGTAAACTTAATAGATAAAAATAGCTTGCTTGAAAATAAATAGTTCGTAGAATTTAGAAAAAACAGGAATTATCAATTTAGACCAATTAGGGAGGGCTATATTAAGATGGAAAAAATGTATTTTGATCATGCCGCAACTAGTCCTATTCACCCAGAAGTTATTGAAGTCGTTTATGAAGCAATGAAAAATCATTATGGGAATGCATCAAGTATCCATAATTTTGGGAGAGACAGTCGTCGTATTGTTGATAATGCACGAGCAGTTTTTGCTAAAAGTATTGGAGCTAAACCGGGTGAAATTATTATTACTAGTGGTGGTACAGAATCTGATAACACTGCGATTATTGAAACAGCCTTAAAAAGACAACAAGATGGAAAACACATTATTACATCAGCTGTTGAACACCATGCTGTTTTGAAACCGATGGAATATCTAGAAAAACTGGGATTTGAAGTAACGTATTTGCCAGTAAATAAAAAAGGCCAAGTCGATCCTATGATGCTTGAAGAAGCATTAAGACCTGATACTATTTTAGTTTCTATCATGTATGCAAATAACGAAGTCGGTACCGTAATGGATATAGCTGGAATTGGCGCTGTCATTGAAAATAGTGAGTCTACAGCATACTTTCATACGGATGCTGTTCAAGCTTATGGGACAGAAGAAATCGATGTTAAAAGAGATCATATTGATTTATTGTCTATTTCAGGACATAAAATCAACGGACCTAAAGGAATTGGTTTTCTTTATGTCAATGAAGAAATCTCTCTGCCAAGCTTTATACTAGGCGGAGACCAAGAAAAAAAACGTCGAGCAGGAACAGAAAATATTCCTGCCATTGCTGGTTTACAAAAAGCAGTAGAAATCTTACAACTTCAAAGAGAAGAACGTCAAACAAGATACAATGAGTTAAGGATGCAACTCATTGAACGATTGACTCAAGCGGATATAGCATTCGAGGTAAACGAAAATTCCGGAAAGCAATTAGCCCATGTGGTTAGTTTGTGGTTCAAAAACGTATCTGCTGAACAATTGTTGATGAGCTTGGATCTAAATGGCATAGCCGTATCATCTGGTTCTGCATGTACGGCTGGAAATGTTGAACCAAGTCATGTTTTACTAGCTATGTATGGAGAAAAGAGTCCAATTGTTTCTGAAACAATTCGAATCAGTTTTGGCCTTGGAACGACTTCAGAACAGGTCGGTAATTTAGCAGCACATTTAATAAAAATCAGTTCAAGACTGAAAAAATAAACCAAAATAAAATAGATAAACTAATAGAGAGTCTGTGAAGTTTGCAGACTCTCTACTAGTTTTTGTAGAAAAAAGCATAAAAGCTATGGTATAGTAGAAATGAAAAGGGTTACGATTAAGTTAAAAGAAAAGTGAGGGAACGACATGGCATTTGAAAAAAAAGCAGCTTTACTTGGTTCCAATGAACAGTTTCAAGTAAATCCTAACGTAAAAAAATATACATTAAGAGATAATGGTTTTGAAGAAACAAAAAAAGGGAATTTTCAATTATCCCGTACGATGGATACCAATATGATAAATAATCAAGGTGTGAAATTGAAAATAGTAGTTTCAAATGAGTTAACTCAATTGAAACTATCAGTAACAACAGGTAACGGTTTGCGAACAGTAAATATCTATAGTGGAGATGCTTATAAAGAAATTCGTGAAAAAGTAGCGTTTACACTAGAAAATCTGGTGGAACGCGGCGTATTAGAAAAGGCATGATAAAATAAAAAAATTTGGTAGTCGAATAGAAAGGAGAGATGACTTACTATTGAGCATGTCTCCTTTTTGGTTTGAACAGCTTGATTTCTGACTAAAAGTTAGTATAATGATAGGGACTGGAAAAATACGACCTTCAAATCGTAAAGATTTTTCAGAATCTGTTTGAAATGATGGTGATGTAATGCAAGACAATAGCAAGACTCGTGTCGTGGTTGGCATGAGCGGTGGTGTTGACTCATCCGTTACAGCTTTAGTGTTAAAACAACAAGGCTATGACGTAGTGGGGATTTTTATGAAAAACTGGGATGACACAGATGAGTTTGGTGTTTGCACAGCGACAGAAGATTATAATGATGTTGCACTTGTAGCAAATCAAATTGGAATTCCGTATTATTCTATTAACTTTGAAAAGCAATATTGGGATAAAGTTTTTACCTACTTTTTAGAGGAATATAAAAAAGGGCGCACCCCTAATCCAGATGTTATGTGTAACAAAGAAATTAAATTTAAAGCTTTTTTAGATTATGCTGTTGAATTGGGAGCAGATTATGTAGCTACCGGCCATTACGCTCAAGTAGAACGTGATGAAAATGGTGTTACACATATGTTAAGAGGTTTAGATAATAATAAAGATCAAACCTACTTTTTAAATCAGTTATCTCAAGAGCAGTTAGCAAAAACCTTGTTTCCTCTTGGGGGCATGCAAAAACCTGAAGTGCGTAAGCTTGCTGAAGAAGCTGGCTTATCTACAGCTAATAAAAAAGATTCTACAGGTGTTTGTTTTATTGGAGAACGCGATTTTAAAAAATTCTTGATGTCTTATCTGCCGGCTCAACCGGGCAAAATGATGACGATCAATGGTGAAGAAAAAGGGCAACATGATGGATTAATGTATTACACGATTGGGCAACGCCAAGGACTAGGTATTGGTGGTGGCGGAGAATCAAGTGAGCCATGGTTTGTTGTTGGAAAAGATTTAGAATCAAACACTTTATACGTAGGGCAAGGTTTCAATCATGAATGGCTGCGAGCTACTCATTTAGACGCTTCTGATCTTCATTTTACAACGAATGAAGAAAAACCTCGTACATTCAAATGTACAGCGAAGTTCCGTTACCGACAAGCTGACATAGGTGTAACGGTTCACCTGAGCGAAGATGGAACGACAGCTACAGTTGAATTTGATGAGCCCGTACGAGCAATCACTCCAGGTCAAGCAGTTGTTTTTTACGATGGTATGGAATGTCTAGGCGGCGGTACGATTGATGCAGCTTATAATGAAACAAGAGAACTGCAATATGTTTAAAATTTAATATACTATTCAAAAAGCTAGGGTCAATTCCTAGCTTTTTGTTATACATAAGCACAACTAAGTAATTTAAATGAGGAAAATCTTGTATCAATAAAAATGGAAATCAATGACATCAGTAGAATCCTATAGAATTTTGGTGTAAAATAGATAAAGTTGCAATAAGGAGGAAATAAGTATGAATCGAAACCATGAGGCTTTTCAATTATGGGAAAAGGGCGAGTTTAATGAGGCCGTTCAGTTACTTATAGAAGAAATTAATAATGATCCTGCAAATAGCGATTGTTATTACAATTTAGCGAACATGTTTATTTTAGGAAAAAAATATGAAGATGCCAAAGCTATATTAGATACAGCAATTGAAAAGTTTCCTGAAGATCCTATTTTTATTTATGCCTTTGGAAATTTATATTATGAAATCGAGGATTATTCAACAGCGCTAAGCTATTTTAATCAAGTGATCAAATTCAATGAGACACGATTAAAAAAGGATGCTATGGTAATGATTGGACAAAATTATTTAGCATTAAATCAGACTAAAAAAGCATTAGTTTATTTTCTAAGTGCTTATGAAGAAGACAAACTAGATATAGCTTTAATTCTATTGATCGGGAATACTTTAATGCAATTAGGTTCATTTAAAGAAGCAAAAAGTTTTTTTGAATTAGGTATCGAACAAGCACCCCAGAATGATGAAGCTTGGTTTAAGTGTGGAGTAGTAGGGATGGCCTTAAAAGAAGAAGTTGATTCTCTTAAGAAGTACTTCGACAAAGCAAAGGAACTAGATCCTAAAAAATATGAGGAACGCACCAAACAATTACAAGCCATAGAGGTTATAATGAAAGATCAAAAAGAATGAATTTTTTGAACGCATAAGATAGAAAAGGTGGTGGCAGGAAAGTGGTTATGCAAGACAGTTTAGATTTATTTGCAGGAGACCCTCCCTATGTTGTAGGGCAAGTTACTGCAATCTTCTATCAAAATCCAACAAATTTCTATAAAGTAATTCTAGCACAAGTGGTCGATACAAATAGTTCCTTTACCGAAAAAGAGATTGTTATTACGGGAAGCTTTGGGCAAATTCAAGAAGATGAGACGTATCGCTTTTTTGGTCAATTGACGGACCATCCAAAATTTGGTATGCAATTTAATGCAGAACGCTACCGACAAGAGAAGCCCACTTCAGCAGAAGGCGTTATTGCCTATTTATCAAGCGACAAGTTTCCTGGAATAGGAAAAAAAACCGCTGAAACAATCGTCAAACTTTTAGGTGATGATGCAATCGATCAAATTAACGCAGATGAAACAGTTTTAGCTAAGGTTCCTGGATTGAATGACAAGAAAAAAGAAGTTATTGTTAATATGATACGTTCAAGTAATGGAATGGAAAAAATTATTATCGGGTTAAATGATTTTGGTTTTGGAAGCCGGTTAGCTTATACGATTTATCAAACGTACCAAGCAGAAACATTGGAGATCATTCAAGAAAATCCATACCAATTAATAGAAGATATTGATAATATTGGATTTAAAAAAGCGGATGTTATTGCAGAAAATTTAGGCTTTGCTGCAGATTCTCCAGGACGTATCCAAGCGGCTATTTTATTTTCAGTAAACGAGTTGTGTCTCGGTGAGGGCAATACGTATACATTAGCGGAGCCGTTATTAAATGAGACTGTAAAAGTTTTAGAAGAAAGCCGGGCGTTCATTATTGAACCGGATTTAGTAGCAAAAGAGTTATTAAATTTGATTGAAGAAAATAAATTAATTGAAGATAACCATAAAATATATATTAAATCACTGTATGCTGCTGAATGGGGAATTGCAACATCGGTAAAACGTTTAATGAAAAACAGCGAAAAAATTCAGTATCCAGCCCATAACATCCAAAAAGAAATTCGGAAAATGGAAAAAAGATTGGGCATCCAGTATGGGAATTCACAAACCGAAGCTATTGAAGAAGCTGTTGTTTCACCATTATTCATTTTGACCGGAGGACCAGGAACTGGTAAAACAACCGTATTAAATGGTATCGTGACCATGTTTGCAGAACTGAACGGCTTATCACTAGAAATAGATGATTACCAAGATAAGATTTTCCCTATTCTTTTAGCAGCCCCAACAGGACGCGCTGCTAAAAGGATGAATGAATCTACTGGGTTGCCTAGCAGCACGATTCATCGGCTTTTAGGGTTAAATGGCCAAGAAAAACCAACAGCGGAGCTCTCTGATAGAGAATTAGAAGGTGGATTGTTGATCGTAGATGAGATGTCGATGGTGGATACATGGCTTGCTAATCAATTGTTAAGAGCTGTACCACAAAATATGCAAGTTATATTTGTAGGAGATAAAGATCAATTACCTTCCGTTGGTCCAGGTCAGGTATTACACGACATGATCAAAGCAAAACAAATTCCTAGCAGAGAGTTGACCGAAATTTATCGACAAGATGATGGTTCTTCCATTATTTCTTTAGCTCATGCAATAAAAAAAGGGAAATTGCCTACTGATTTCACTGAGAATAAAAAAGATCGTTCATTTTTTCAATGCAATACTTATCAAATTGAACCTGTTATTCGTCGAGTGGTAGAAAAAGCTAAAGAAAAAGGGTTTACTGCCCAAGATATTCAAGTTTTGGCACCGATGTACAGAGGTCCAGCTGGGATAGATGCGTTAAATAAAATGATGCAGGAAATCTTTAATCCCAATCCTTCAGGCAAACGAAAAGAAGTTAAATTTAATGAAAAAAGTTACCGTATTGGGGATAAAGTACTACAGTTAGTAAATTATCCAGAAATGAACGTGTTTAATGGAGATATGGGAGAAATTGTTGGGATCAAGCTAGCCAAGGAAACAGATGATAAAGTAGATGAGATCGTGATCCAATTTGATGCTAATGAAGTTGTCTATAAACGCAATGAATGGATGAAAATCACTTTAGCTTATTGTTGTTCTATCCATAAATCTCAAGGATCAGAGTTTAAAATGGTTATTTTACCAATGGTGCAAAATTATCATCGTATGTTGAGACGCGATTTACTTTACACTGCGATCACAAGAAGCAGCGAACTGCTCATTTTATGTGGTGAGCCTTATGCTTTTGAGGAATGTGTAGCAAAATCCTCAGCGACCAGGTTAACAACATTGACAGAACGTCTATTAGAAGGTGAAAAACAACAAATTGAATTAGTTGTAAAACCAGTCTCTAATAAAGAAAAAACAGCAATTGAAGCTAAAGAAATACAAATAGCTGACGTTACCGTTGAGAAGGAATCACCTAACAAAAAAATTGAAGCGATTGATGCAAACGAGCAAAAAAATTATCGTCTGACAATCGATATGATCCAATCTAATGCAGTTGATCCAATGATCGGTATGGAAGGCATTGTACCGAGTTTATAAAAAATTATACAAAATAAAAAAACTTCAGAAGATCGATCTTTTGAAGTTTTTTTATTTTGTATAATCGTAATTAATGAAGCGTTATAAATGTCTAATATCGGTTAAATCCAAAAATATCGTGGACTAGTTTTGAGTTGGAAATCAATGGGTTGATAAACTAATTCCTCACCATCTGCGTTGGAGTCAATCGTATAAGTAGTTTTAAGCGAGATAGTTTCAGCTTGATAATAATAGACATCTTTATGATCTAAATGTTTTCCTCCAAAGATCATTAAAGTAAAAAGGTAAAGAAGATTAAAAAAAGAACGTTTAGGTAGAATAATTAAATCTAGTTTCCCATCTAATTGAGATGCTTTTGGTGAAACGGGTATACCGCCGCCAAAATAAGGGTGGCTATTTATAATAACTAAAAAAGCATCTTCAAATAGTTTTATTTTTTCATCCGCAGTAATGGTTAAGGGAAAAGCAGCTTGTTTAAAAAAAACTTGAATCAAACTAGCAAAATAAACAAGAGAACCTAAACTTAGCTTGTTCAAAAGAACTTTTGATGGCGAATGGTTTGCTTTTTTAACCACTGCGGCATCGAAGCCTATGCCAACATTATTTGCAGCAAATCCTTTAATCTGTTGGTTGTGATCATAATATTGAATGATATCTAATTTTTTTGCATGTTTGGCAGTTAAAATTTGTTCTAAAGCCTTCACAGGATCTTTTGAGATACCCGCTCCACGTGCAAAATCATTGCCAGAACCTGCTGGGATAAATCCTACCGGAATATGGGCAAACTGTTCTCCTAAACCTGTAAGAACTTCATGCAAAGTGCCGTCTCCGCCAATAACAATGATCAGGTGAGTTAAAGGTAGATTTTGGCTGATATCTTGAGCTAAAGATTTAGTTAATTCTATCGTGTGGCCAGGATAAGTTGATTTATGTAATTGGAAGGGCAAATTCTTATCTGCTAGCAGTTTTCTGATTTTTTTGGCAACTTTTTTTCCTTTTCCAGAACCTGAAAGTTCATTTATTATGAGGTGATATTTTTCTATAGTAGACATGAATACTCCTTTAAACTGCTATTTTCTATTAGTGTTCATTTCTTATTATAGAACAAATGAAAATTAAATTTTCATAAAATTTATGAGAAAAAAATAAAACTATGCCTTAATCCAGTTTGAAGTGTTAGAATAAACAAGGATTTTGTTTCGAGATGTTTCAGGACTTAGGAAGGAAGAACGTTTATGAAGAAAAAAGTATTATCAAATAAATACGCATTAGGAGCACTTGATATTCTTTATATCATTGTCGGCTCATTTATCGCTGCTGTTGCATTTAACGTTTTTCTGCTGCCGAATGTAATTGTTTCAGGTGGTATCAGTGGGGTTAGTACCATTACAAGTAGTGTATTCAGTTGGGATCCGTCTGTCGTGCAACTGGCTTTTAATATACCGTTGCTTTTAATTTGTTTTATCTTTTTAGGAAAAGAGGCAGGCTATAAAACTATTTTAGGAAGTTTGATTTTGCCGGCATTTATCGGCATGCTTAATTTTATGGAACCCTGGACAGATGCTCCTTTACTGGCAGCTTTATTTGGCGGAGTCGTAACAGGTATTGGGTTAGGTATTGTATTCAGAGCAAAAGCGTCAACTGGTGGGACAAGCATCATAGCTCAAATCATTCATGAGCACTTAAGATTACCTTTAGGGATGAGTGTAGCCATAATAGACGGATTAGTGATCGTATGTGCCTTGCTCGTTTTTGATAGTGAGGTTGTTATGTATTCCATTATATCCCTTTTCGTTATTAGTCGCACGATAGACGTTGTTCAAGTAGGATTTAATCATTCTAAGACTGTCATGATCATTTCTGAATATCCAGTTGAAGTGAAACAAGCAATTTTTAATACGATCAATCGTGGGGTAACCAACCTAGGTATTAAAGGTGGATATGGAAATTCGGATAGAGAAATGTTGATGTGTGTTGTTGCAGAACAAGAATTTACGCTTTTAAAAGATGCGATTTTAGATGTAGACGAAAATGCCTTTGTAGTTGTGATGAGTGCAAGTGAAGTATGGGGTCGTGGATTTACTTTAGCTAAAGAAAAAAAAATTATTTAGAAGTTATCAGTAAAAATAGTACTATAATTTATTGACAATTGAGACGTATTCTCCTATAATTTAGACGTACTGAGGATAAATTAATGTAATCACTTGTTTAAAGAAAAGTTTTCCAAGGCTGAGAGAAAGCTAACAATATTATAGAAATGCTCCCTTAATAAAATAGTAGAAATACTATCGTTTCTCACGTTATCGAGACTTAAGAGGTAATGAACTGTCGAATGGCATCATTGCAAACAAGGTGGTACCGCGAATTTTTCGTCCTTGTCTGGCAATGCTGTTGTTGGACTTTTTTTGTACTTATTTTTACAACTACCAGATTTAAATTTGAAAGGAAGAATATGATGAAAAAATTACCAAGTAACGAAGTTCGTCAATTATTTTTAGATTTTTTTGAATCAAAAGGACACAAAGTTGAGCCAAGTGCGTCACTAGTTCCTTTTGAAGATCCAACATTACTATGGATAAATTCCGGAGTAGCAACACTGAAAAAATATTTTGATGGATCTGTGGTTCCCGAAAATCCTAGAATTACAAATGCACAAAAAAGTATTCGTACTAATGATATTGAAAATGTTGGGAAAACGGCTCGCCACCATACGTTATTTGAAATGCTTGGAAATTTTTCGATCGGTGAGTATTTTAAAGAAGAAGCAATCGAGTGGGCATGGGAATTTTTAACAGGAGAGAAGTGGTTAGATTTAGATCCTGAAAAATTATATGTGACCGTTTATCCTGAAGATAAAGAAGCTAAAAAGATTTGGCAAGAAAAAATCGGTTTAACTAGTGACCATATAGTAGAAGTGGCCGACAATTTTTGGGATATCGGTGCCGGTCCAAGCGGTCCAGATTCTGAAATTTTTTATGATCGTGGTGAAGCATTTAATGACTTGGCTGAAAATGATCCGGAAAATTATCCAGGAGGAGAAAATGAACGTTGGTTGGAAATTTGGAATTTAGTTTTCTCTGAATTCAATCACAAACCTGATGGTACTTATGAACCATTACCCAATAAAAATATTGATACAGGTATGGGATTGGAACGTGTCGTCTCTATTTTACAAGGTGCACCAACAAACTTTGAAACGGACTTATTTATGCCAATCATCGAAAAAGTGCAGTCATTGAGCAAAACTAAAAAATATGGCGAAAATGCAACAGATGATATTTCATTTAAAGTTATTGCAGATCATGTTCGCGCTGTAAGCTTTGCTATCGGTGATGGTGCTTTGCCTTCTAATGAAGGACGCGGGTATGTATTGCGTCGCTTATTGCGTCGTGCTGTCATGCATGGTAAAAAATTAGGTATCGATGAAGCCTTTATGTTTAAACTGGTTCCTATTGTCGGAAACATAATGAACAGCCATTATCCTGAAATTCTGGGACAAGAAGAATTTATCGTTAAAGTCATCAAAAATGAAGAAGAACGATTCCATGAAACAATCAATGATGGATTAACTATTTTAAATGAGCGAATCAGCGAATTAAAAACAAAAGGTGAAAAAAGAATTGCAGGATCTGACATTTTCAAATTGTATGATACTTATGGATTTCCAGTTGAATTGACGGAAGAATTTGCACATGAGGAAGGTCTTGAAGTGGACCATGAAGGATTCGAAATAGAAATGACAGCTCAAAGAGATCGTGCTCGTGCAGCTCGTGGCACTGGAAAATCAATGGGTGTTCAAACAAAATTATTCTCAGATTTAAAAGAAGAGAGTCGGTTTGTAGGGTACGATAAAACAGCTGAAATCGGCACTTTAACAGTTATTGCAACGGATGAAGAACTCGTAAAGGCAGCACAACCAGGGGAACACGTCCGCTTAATTTTTGACCAAACGCCATTTTACGCTGAAATGGGTGGGCAAATTGCCGATAAAGGTGTGGTCAAAGACACTGCAGGTAATATTGTAGCAAATGTACTAGATGTTAAGAGAGCTCCAGCAGGGCAACCATTGCATGTAGTAGAAGTACTTGAGACGCTAACGGTTGGAAAAACCTACAAGCTAGAAGTTGATAAAGTTTTAAGAAATAAAATAACTAGAAATCACACGGCTACTCATTTATTGCATCAGTCATTAAAAGATATTTTAGGCGAACATGCAAATCAAGCAGGTTCATCAGTAACTCAGAATTATTTACGTTTTGACTTTACACATTTTGGTCAAATCACACGAAAAGAATTAGATGAAATGGAACAAATCGTAAATGAAAAAATATGGGAATCTATCCCAGTCGTTACAGTAGAAACAAATATCGCTAAAGCTAAAGAAATGGGTGCAATGGCATTATTCGGCGAAAAATATGGTGATTTAGTCCGTGTTGTAAATGTCGGCGACTATTCGATAGAATTATGTGGTGGTGTTCATGTCAATAATACGAGTGAAATCGGCATCTTTAAGATTATTTCTGAATCAGGAATAGGGGCTGGCGTTCGTAGAATTGAAGCTGTAACTAGTGAAGCTGCTTATAAGTTGCTGCAAATAGAACAAAGAATTTTGAACGAAGTAGCTGAATTAGTAAAAGCTCAACAAACACAAGATGTTTCTCTAAAAGTGCAACAATTGCAAAGTGAATTAAAAGAGGTTCAAAAAGAAAATGAATCAGTACAAGCAAAACTAGCAAATGACCAAGCTGGCGATATCTTCAATAATATACAAGAAATTAATGGTGTAACAATTGTCGCTGCTGAAGTTGATGTGAAAGATATGAATCAACTGCGTCAATTAGCAGATCAATGGAAAAATAAAGCAATTTCAAATGTTTTAGCATTAGGTTTTTCAAATGAAGGAAAAGTTAATTTGTTGACGGCTATTGATCCTGAAACAATCAAAAAAGGATTTAAAGCTGGCGATCTGATCAAAACGATTGCTCCGCTCGTTGGCGGTGGAGGTGGTGGACGTCCTGATATGGCTCAAGCAGGCGGCAAGAATCCAGCAGGTTTAAAAGATGCATTAGCTAAAGTTCCAGAATGGGTCAATGAAAAGAAATAAGCTTACTGAAGATGGAAAGATCTAGATAAAAGTGGCTCTACGTCAAATGGTGTGGATGAGCTAAATTTAGTTGGAAATAACGTCTTGTTTAAGCAGCGTGAGAGAATCTTCTCGCGCTGCTTTTTTTTGCTCTGATTTGTCAAATTAAGCTAGACAAAATATCTTCACTCATGTAACTCAAAAATACTTCCAATGGTGTTTGATACTTCAATGATTTTCTTGGAATATTATTTCTCTTGTCTGCAACGGAGGAAACAAACGATTGGTCGACTTGATTAAAGTCCATTTCTTTTGGTAAGCCATCTTTTCGTAGCAAACCATTCGAATTTTCATTCAAAGCGCGTTGTGAAGGTGTTCCAGGATCTGCGAAATAAATAGCAACATCATGTTGGTTGCATATTGATTTCCAGTTAGAAAATTCTTTTCCACAATCAAACGTTATGGAGTGGAATAAATTTCTTGGAATGACTTGAAACCAGCGATTCATAGCTAGTTCAATATCACTGGCCTTGCGTCCCTTGGGTTTCAAGGTAATAATGACTTTCGACAAACGTTCCACTAACGTTATGACCGCACTTTTATGTTGGACACCTACAATGGTGTCACCTTCTATATGGCCAAATTCTTTATTGAATTGAGGGTAGTCTTTCTCTCTTTCTGCGATATTCCGCTTGAAAGCTTGTTTTCCTCGACGTTCTTTATGACCATTTGGCTTTCTTTTACCCTTCATTGGGAGTGTCGTTTCATCAAAGATTTTTTCTTTGAATTGGCGGTAAAGGGTACGGACAGAACACTTAATGGGCTCTTCCGCCCGACCGATAATGACATCAGGAGTCCAACCTTGAGCGACTTTATCTTTAATGTAGGCCTGTTGTTGCTTTGGGAGAACGATTCTGTGACGCCCACAATGTTTTTTATTTTCCTTATACTGTTGGTAATACTCAAGGGCCGTATGGCCTTCTTTTAAGAAGTTAATGACGGCATAAATGGGTGTACGAGTTCGGTTTAAATAGATGGCTATTTTGGCAACTGAGATATTTTGGTGGTAATAAGATTCTATCATCACTAGCTCATCCGTGGTAAGATGTGTGTAGGTCATTCGTGATCACTCCTATGTCTTCTTTTGTCGGAAATACATTTTGAGTGTACCACGAATGGCTTTTTTATTTGTCTAGCTTAATTTTACAATCGGCGTGCTTTAAAACTAATCAAAATACGACATCTAAAGTTCTGAAAATTCCGATAACCATAAGCAACCCGTTTGATGACTTTTATTTTATTGATTGACCCTTCTAAAGCACCGTTAGAATAGGGATACATAAAAGTATGTTTTATCCTAGGCAAGTGTTTACGCAGGGTTTTAAGGGCAGTCTGCATAAAAGGAGATAACTCTTTAGGAGAAGCCTTAAGTACAAGGTTTTTAAACCCTTTATAGTCATTTTTTTTAGAATAATAAAGAAGATTTTGATACAAATCATACGTCGCTTTAAGAGTCTCGTCGAGCGTAAGTAGGTAGTCGATGATTTCTGTATTCGGTAAAGGTTTTTTAAAGAGTCGTTGATAGCGGTAATCCTTAAAATTTAAGTCGTCTGAATCCTTTAACAGGAGTTGCCAGTACCTTTTAAATTTTCTGTAATTCTTTAAATCTTCTGAATTAGAGGTATGGAATTGTTTCATTGTTTGAACTCTGGTTTGATTCAACGAGCGTGATATCAACTGAACGATATGGAAACGGTCAATGATCACTTTAGCATTAGGAAAGAGATCTTTAACTAATGTAAAGTAGGCCGCGTTCATGTCTACGACAATCGTTTTTACGTTCATCCTCGTCTTATAGGGATAGCGAAGAAAGTGACGGCGTAAAGCTAGTAGCAGCCGAGTTGGCAAGATATCGATTGGTTCATGTGTGTCTGCATTCGAATAAATAAAGCTCATTTTTCCTTCGACGTTTTTAACGGATTGAAATTCATCGAAAGAGAGGTGTTGCGGCAAGGATTTGAAGGTATTTTTAACAGACTGATTGAGTTGTTTCAAGACTCTGTCTACAGTGGTAGGAGAAACAAAATGCCGTTTAGACAGGTCTTTTATAGAAATAGTGTCGGCTAATTCAACCGCGATAGACTGTTTGACCCGTTTAGCGATGAAGCAACCTTCTTCAATTTCAGGAGAACGTGCAACAAAGGTAACACCGCATGCTCTACAAAGAAACCGCTGCTTCTTTAATCGAATAGACGTTGCATAATGAGTCGAACTGACCCATTTAACCCTAGAGGTTAAATACCCATTCTTTACAATAGAGTAGGCGTGGTTCTTCATCCCACAACACTCACAGTGAGTGGGTTTGTACGTTAAAGTGGCATAGAAAACTTTTGATCTGAACCCTTTGATTCGTTTCTCCTCGCAAAATTTTTCATCAAAAAAGATATTTTTATCTTTTAAATCAAGTGCAGTTCGGATACAATTATTATGAGACATATGAATTTTCCTTTCTAGTGGGTTGTCGTGACTTTATTCTAACTGGAAAATTCATTTGTTTCTATTTTTTTATAAAAAAATAGGTGCGAATGAATTTCTTCATCCACACCAAAAATTATACAGCCATAAAAGTCTAGGTCTTTTTTTTTTTTTTTTTTGGAAATAAAAAAATCTAATCTTCATTTCTGATAATCATTGTAGTTTGAAGTGCTTTCTTGTAAAATAAGAGTAGACGTTACAGAAATTGAGGTGTAGGCCATGAGTTCAACAGATGAAACAGTACGTTTTAATGTTGGTGACAACAGTGAAAAAAGTGTCAAAGAAACTTTGGAATTAGTTTATGATGCTTTAGAAGAAAAGGGATACAATCCGATCAATCAAATCGTTGGCTACTTGCTTTCAGGAGATCCTGCTTATATTCCACGTCATAAAGATGCTCGGAATCTAATCAGACGCCATGAACGTGATGAAATCGTTGAAGAGATTGTAAAGACTTATTTGAAAGAGAGTGGACCTAAAGCTTAATGAGAACAATGGGATTAGATGTCGGTTCCAAGACTGTTGGTGTAGCAGTTAGTGATCCATTTGGCTGGACAGCACAGGGAATTGAAATCGTTAAAATTAATGAAATACAAGAAGAATATGGGGTAGATCGTATTGGCGAATTGATCAACAGTTATGAAGTTACAAAAGTAGTGATCGGTTTACCTAAAAATATGAATAATTCTATCGGTCCCCGAGCAGAAGCTTCTCTACGGTATGCCGAATTGATCAAAGAAACGTTTAAATTACCGGTAATTTTGCAAGATGAGCGGTTAACGACTGTTCAAGCTGAAAGAATGCTCATAGAAGAAGGCAATACGTCTAGGGCTAAGAGAAAAAAAGTGATCGATAAGTTGGCTGCAGTTATAATTCTTCAAAATTATTTGAATCAAAATCAAAACTAGTAATTCAATAGATAGTGCGCTAAAATAGTAAAGAAACGTATTTCATATTAAAGGAGTGTTGACCAATGTCACATGACCACAATCACGACCATAATAACGATTATGAACATGACCACGATCATGAACATGACCACGATCATGAACATATTACCCTAGTAGATGAACAAGGTAATGAACAATTATACGAAATTTTATTTACATTCGATTCAGATGACTATGGCAAATCTTATGTTTTTGTTTACCCTGCTGGTGCTAGTGAAGGAGAAGAAGTTGAACTTGAAGTTTACTCATTCATTGAAACAGACACAGGAGAACAAGGCGAATTAAAACCAATTGAAACTGAAGAAGAATGGGATATGGTTGAAGAAGTATTAAATACATTCTTAGCAGATGAAGAAGAATAGTCTGGCTATTTAAACTGTATAACAATAAGTAAGATATATGAAAAGCTGACAAATTTAATTTGTTAGCTTTTTTTTGTTCTCATAAACTATGATATCATGTATAATGATACAAGTTAGTGTCATAGTTGAAACGAAACAATCAAGGAAAACCTTGGTATAGTTAGGAGGGTCGCTTCTTGTCAAAAAGAAAAAAGAACAACCAGATAAAAAATCAAAAAGAAGAAAAAATCAATTTTACTGGTGAAGCAAGTGAAAGACAAAAAGAAAAAACCCTAGTTAAGAAAATAGTCCTTAGCATTATAGCCGCATTTATTCTACTGTTAGTCCTTTTTGGTGTAATAGGGTATCAATATGTTACCACATCCTTAGAACCGCTAGATAGAGAGAATAAAACGGAATTAGTAGTCGAGATTCCAACAGGTTCTAGTTCTAAAGATATTGCACGAATTTTACAAGATAAGGGTGTCATTAAAAGTGCCATTGTATTTAGTTATTATATTCGTTTAAATAATGAAACAGGATTTCAAGCTGGAGACTATGAGTTTTCGCCGTCGATGTCTCTTGATTCAATTATTGACCAACTTCAAAAAGGTGGAACAATTGCCGAATATGAAGGAACTAAAATATTAGTTAAAGAAGGTACTACGATCGATCAAATTGGTGATGATATTGCAGGGAATACAGAATACAGCAAAAAAGACTTCTTAGCTGTTATTCAAAATAAAGTCTTTCTGAAAGAAATGGAAACAAAATTTCCTGAATTATTAACTTCCGCTTTAAAAGCTGAAGATACTAGATACACTTTAGAGGGCTATTTATTTCCTGCAACTTATGACTTTCCTGAAGAAATGCCGATAGAAGAATTGGTTGAAAATATGATTAGTAAAATGGATGAAGTTATGCAAGAATTTTATCCTGAAATAACAGAGTCAAAAAAAACAGTACATGATATTTTAACGTTATCCTCATTAGTTGAACGTGAAGGGTCTACATCAGAAGATCGCAAATTAATTGCTGGAGTTTTTTATAATCGTTTAGATATCGCTATGCCTTTACAAACCGATGTTGCTGTTCTTTATGCATTGGAAGAACATAAAGAATATGTAACAAATAATGATGTTACGGTCGAGTCTCCTTATAATTTATACAAGCATCCAGGTTTTGGCCCGGGACCTGTTAACAACCCTAGTGCTGATGCAATAAATGCAACCGTCGAACCTACCGAATCAAAGTATCTTTATTTCTTAGCAGATTTAGAAACTGAAAAAGTGTACTATTCCGAAACTTATCAGCAACATCTTGAGTATCAAGCAGAATATATTAATCAATAAAGAGATTTTAATGAATGAAAAAAAGGCATTGAATCAAATGATTCAATGCTTTTCACAAGAAAAGAGGAATAAGTATGACGAACAAAAAAAGACCAATAGTGATTGGTGTTACTGGTGGATCGGGTAGTGGGAAAACTAGTGTGAGTCGTGCAATCTACAATCAATTTGCAGGTCATTCTATTTTAATGCTGGAACAAGATTTTTATTATAAAGATCAAAATGAATTATCATTCGATGAGCGTTTAAAAACAAATTATGACCACCCATTTGCATTTGATACAGATTTACTTATTAAGCACTTAGAAGATTTAATCGATTATAAATCGATCAAAAAACCGGTTTATGATTATGCTGCACATACAAGAAGCAAAGATATTATTATACAAGAACCTAAAGAAGTTATCATACTTGAAGGCATCTTAATTCTAGAGGATGTACGATTAAGAAAATTAATGGATATAAAAGTATATGTAGATACAGATGACGACATACGAATTATTCGACGTATCAAGCGGGATATAGAAGAACGAGGCCGGACGTTGAATTCAGTTATTGATCAGTACTTAAACGTAGTAAAACCTATGCATCATCAATTCGTGGAACCTTCTAAAAAATATGCAGATATCATCATTCCAGAAGGTGAAACTAATCAAGTGGCTATCGATTTGATGACAACTAAAATTAGAAGTATATTAGTTTGAAAAATGATTTTACCAAACAATTAAGTTTTTTAAAATAACTAAATAACAATAAAAAGATGATAGTCAAATTAAAAATTTGAGTGAATTAGACCTTTTTGTTTACAAACGAAAGACAACATGGTATCTTGTCAATGTTGAAAATATAATTACGCTTTCAACTAAAATAATGAAAGCAAGAATCAGATATGATTCTAAAAAGGAGACCGTATTTAAATGATTGAGAAAGTATATCCAATGACCTTAGAAGGCAAAAAAAAGTTAGAAGAAGAATTAGAGTATCTTAAAACAGTTAAACGAAAAGATATCGTAGAAAGAATTAAAATCGCTCGTAGCTTTGGAGATTTATCTGAAAATTCTGAATATGAGTCAGCAAAGGATGAGCAAGCTTTTGTTGAAGGAAGAGTGACCACCATCGAGAATATGTTGCGTTTTTCTGAGATTATTGATAACTCAAAAACGGCATCAGATGAAGTTTCATTAGGCAGAAAAGTAAGCTTCATTGAGTTACCTAATGGAGACGAAGAAGAATACACGATTGTTGGTAGTGCCGAAGCTGATCCATTTAAAGGCTTGATTTCGAATGACTCACCGATTGCAAAAGCCTTAATGGGCAAAAAAGTAGGCAGTGAAGTAACCTTTTCTACGCCAGGTGGAGACATGTTAGTCAAAATCACAGAAATCAGCTAGATGAATTATTTTTTTTAATGAAGAAGCTGGGACATAAATCCAAGCCTCATCGCATATCTAACTATTGATCCTAAAGGGACTTCTAAAAGTTGCATCGTCGATAAATTTCTTGAGGAGTAAGATCTGCTTGCAGCCATATAAAGGACCTAATGCGAATGACAAAGCTTTAACGCTTTAGCAATTAAGTAAGCTTCGTTTGGAGCTTGAAAGTCTGAATCCTCTCTTGTAGGCTTCAGACGGTTCAATGGTTCTGCACAAGAAAATCCGTTATTCCAGAAAAAATTTCTTTTAAAGGATCAACACCATTTTGTAAACAACCAATATATAACAAAAGAAGAGTCTGTTCATCAGTTTCCTGATAAGGTGCTGACCCCTAAAAGTTAGAGTTTTTATTATTCAGCTGATTGGCTGGTTTGAATTCGGTATTCTACCGGACTTAAGCCAGCCAATTTTGCTTTTGATCGAACATGATTATACCATTCGATATATTCTTCAATTCTTGATTTCAATTCCTCATAACTGACTAATTTCTCCCCATGATACATTTCTTGTTTTAGGATGCCGAAGAAATTTTCTATTGCCGCATTATCTGCACAAGTCGCCTTGCGAGACATACTCTGAAAAACGTTATTTTTCTTTAGTGTTTTGACCCAATGATTATGCTGATACTGCCAACCTTGATCAGAATGAAGAGTGGTACGAACCGTGGCGTATTCTTTAAGCATGCCGATGGCTTCTTCTAAAGGTTTCATCACTAAGTCCAGGATAGGTCGTTTATTTATTCCATAAGCTATCACTTCACTATTAAATAGATCTAGAATAGGACTAAGGTAGAGCTTTTCTCCGCCTGTACATTTAAACTCTGTCACGTCGGTGACGAGCTTCTGTAAAGTGATGGATGTAGAGAAGCGTCTATTTAACTTATTCTTGGCAATAGTGCCTACTTTTCCTTTATAAGAGTTATATTTCCGAGATTTTCTAATAAATTTAACACACTTCAAACCCATTTCTTTCATGAGACGATAAACTTTCTTGTGATTGACACTATAACCTAGTTTCTTCAGTTCATTTGTAATGCGTTTGTATCCAAATCGCTCTTTGAACTGAAAGAAAAGTTGTTCAATCTGTTCTTTTAGTCGCTGATTACTATCTATTTTTTTTAATTGCTTTACGTAATAGTGATAGGTTGACTCTGGAATACCCACCACCAGAAGGATATCTTTTAGTTTGAATCCTTCTTCTTTAAGTTCGTATGCCACTGCTGCTTGTGCTTTTCGAGAAAGACGTCGGGATTCTTCTGAAAAGCTTTCAACTTTTTTAAATAGGCATTCTCCAATTGCAGTAGTTCAATTTCTCGTTCTAATTCTTGTCTAGAACAATCTGCTGATGTGCCTGGTTTCAGTTGCTGTTTTTTTGGTTTTTTAGTCATTGAAGGACGCCCCTTTGGGTGTGGTTTTAGGCCTTCAATTCCCTTGCCTTGGAAAGCTTGATTCCAATTTGCGATAAGGGAAGGATTATTCATGCCGAAGGTAATGGCTGTATCTGAATAAGAAGTGCCTGTCTGTTTTATAAAGTGTAATACATCTACCTTAAATTGAACAGAGTAAGCTGCTTTCGTCTGTTTCCTTTTTAAACCGTCCAAACCAAGTTTTCGGTATGCCTTTACCCAATTATTAAGGGGAGTTGTAGAGGAAAGAGCATATTTCTTCGCTAGTAATTGAAAGCCCAAAGGGCCGTTTAGATACTCTTGAACAACTTGTAACTTAAATTCTTCACTATATTTTGTCATAAAAACAACCCCCAAAAGTTTAGATTTCACTCTAACTTTTGGGGGTCGCTACCTAAACAGACCCTTTTTCTTATTCTCAGCTTGTTATGTCTTAGCCACCTTATTTTTTGAATATACGTCTTTAGTCTTAGCTGGAGTTCATGCTAAAGAACATTACATTATAGATTAAAAAAGGTATACTGAACAAAAGAAGGTGTACATGGGGGGCTTAATAGACATGAAGAATAATTGGAGATGGTTCTTAGTAATTGAATCACTTTTAGTAATAGTAGCATTATACCAACTTATTAATAATCTATTCATATTAGGGCTCTTTGCTATTGGGTGCTGGTTAATATATTTAGGTCGAAAACACCAAGAAAGGAAAAAAAGGGCCTATTTAGTTATTGGAATTTTTTCGACAGTTTTTGCTTTAATGTCTCTCGGTGGTTTTTGGTATATGTCAATAGTGGCCATTATTTTCTTTTATATGAATTATGGGAAATTATTTTCTGGAATGGACACGTTTAATTTTCAACAAGCACCCTGGAATGAAAAAGAAATTATCGTTGTAGAGACGACAGACCGCTTACCCAAAAATGCTAAACGGTTTAAAAGAAATTGGTTTGGTAATGAAAGGATAGGGAGTTCGATTTACGAATGGGACGATATTAATTTTTCGATTTTCATGGGCGATACGATCATTGATTTAGGCAATACCATTTTACCTAAAACGGAAAGTCATATTGTTATCCGAAAAGGATTCGGGAAAACACGTATTTTAGTACCAACTGGAATAGGTTTAATGGTAGAACATAGCGCTATTAAAGGTAAAATTTTATTTGAGGAACAATGTTATATCTTGGAAAATGAATCCATTAAAATGTATAGTAATCATTATGAAAACCAAGCTAGAACTTTAAAAATAATAACAAATGTATTAGTAGGAGATTTAGAGGTGATCACAATATGAAACAAAAAGCAATCAGATCACTTTTTTTTACTAGTAGTATACTTGTTTTTCTCTTACTTTTTATTACGATGGCTAGCTATAGTTATGCAGCTTCTCCACAAAGCTGGTATTTAGATATCTTCACGGCACGTTTTATATATATCCCTTTTATTTGGTATTTATTGGCTACCTCAGTAGCGATTGGTCTAGCCGTAACATTGGGTGCGTATTATGTGAATAAACGTCAGTGGCAGCAAATTGAGGAGACACTTCAGACTCTTGTTAAAGGAGATTATTCAAAGAATCTATTTGATCAACTGCTTGATAAAAATAATGATGACTATTTTCTCTCAGATGAATTAAAAAGAACACTCGTTGATATTCGAGAAAAATTGATTGCATTAGCAAATGAAGTTCAAATAAATAGCAATAAAACATCTAACTCAATAAATGGACAGACTAAAGAGGAAATATTAGTGTCTGAGCGTCATAGATTAGCCCGTGAGCTTCATGACTCTGTCAGTCAACAACTCTTTGCTGCTATGATGATGTTGTCTGCTTTGAATGAACAAATGGATGGATCAAATGAAACTTTACAAAGACAGGTAAAATTGATAGAATCCATTGTGAATGAAGCTCAATCAGAAATGCGAGCCCTTCTGCTTCATTTAAGACCGGTCAATTTAGAAGGCAAGTCATTAAAAAAAGGAATTGAACAACTTTTAAATGAAATGAGCACAAAAATCCAAATTGAATTAAAATGGGATATCGAAGATGTTTCGTTGATGAATGGAATAGAAGATCATCTTTTCCGTATAGTTCAAGAGCTCCTTTCTAATACATTACGTCATTCAAAAGCAAAAGGATTAGAAGTTTATCTTCATGTCATTGATCAATCTGTGCTGTTAAGAGTGATAGATGATGGAATTGGATTTAATACTACTGAGAACAAAGCTGGAAATTATGGTTTGCAGAATATTAATGAACGTGTAATCGGTATGGGAGGAACCTGTAAAATCATTAGCTTTAAAAATAAGGGAACAAGTGTGGAAATAAAGATACCGATTATGGACACGATTGAAAAAGGGGGAGTTATGGTATGATTAAAGTATTATTAGTTGATGATCATGAAATGGTTCGGTTAGGGGTCTCATCCTATTTGTCTATCCAAACTGATATAGAGGTCATAGGAGAAGCAGAAAACGGAAAAATCGGCTATGAGAAAGCTATGGAGTTACGTCCAGATGTTATATTGATGGATCTAGTAATGGATGTGATGGATGGGATCGAGTCAACAAAAGCAATCATGAAAGATTGGCCGGAAGCGAAAATAGTTATTGTGACAAGTTTTATTGATGATGAAAAAGTTTATCCTGCACTGGAAGCAGGAGCCGCTAGCTATATCCTGAAAACTTCTACAGCGAGTACGATTGCTAATGCAATACGGTCTACATATAATGGTGAAATCATTCTTGAACCTGAGGTGACAGGTAAAATGATGGAACGTCTGACAAAAAAACAACCGCACCAATTACATGATGATCTAACGAATCGTGAACATGAGATTCTAATGTTGATTGCTCAAGGTTATTCCAATCAGGAAATTGCAGATGCACTTTTTATCACTCTCAAAACAGTTAAAACGCATGTTTCAAATATTTTAGCTAAACTAGAAGTAGAAGATAGAACACAAGCGACTATATATGCGTTTAAGCATCACCTTATTGAATAAAGTAAAATAAAAATTAAATAAAATGGATTTTAAAAAATAGAGTAAAAGAAAAGCTGGTGATGAGATGAAGAAAAATTTTGCGATTATTGGGTTAGGGCGTTTTGGTGGCAGCATTTGCCGGACGCTAGTTGAAAGCGGACATGATGTATTGGCAATCGATTCTAATGAAGATAGAGTAAATGAATACATGAATATTGCTACACATGCAGTATTAGCAAACGCTCAAGATGAAAATGTTTTGCGTTCATTAGGTATTCGAAATTTTGACCATGTTATAATAGCAATTGGTGAAGATATACAAGCAAGCATATTGACTACACTAATGATCAAAGAAATGGGTAACCCATATATCACAGCTAAGGCACAAAACGAGTACCACGGAAAAGTGCTAGAAAAAATAGGCGCAGATTACGTCGTCCATCCTGAAAGAGATATGGGGATCCGAATTGGACATCATTTGGTTTCAAGAAATGTAGTAGATTATTTGGAGTTATCAGATAAGTATTCATTAGTTGAACTTAAAGTAACAAATCCAAAATTCTTTAATAAAACGCTTTTTGAATTAGATTTTAGACAGCGCTTTGGGCTGAATGTTATCGGCATTCGAAGAGGGCAAGAGATGATTATTTCCCCTGCTGCTGATGCTGTCATCAAGGTGGATGATACATTAATGATTGTTGGTGGCAACAAAGAAATCAATTGGCTAGAAAACCAAATGCCTTAAGAGCAACTTATTTAAAGTAGGTCCAAAAGATACCTCTGGATCTGTTATTGTGTTAATATTAATGAGTATTATAAGTTAATATGAAAGGAGGATTCACAGAGAAATTTCTGTGAGACTTACTATGAAAATAAGTATAATTGAAAGTGCACAAGAGTGGTTTGAAAATGAGGTTGGTCTTGAAAAAGGTGCTGGAGTGAGATTTTCGGGAAAAGTATATGGAAAGACGGAAGTTCATGAAGGATTTTCAGTTGGAATGGAAGTTGCCCAACCTGATGATGTTCTGGCTAAAACAGTTGTAAATGGTATAACCTATTTCATTGATAAACACGATGAATGGTTTTTTAGCGGGTATGATTTGCAAGTTAGTTTTGATAAAGAACGTGATGAACCTATTTATCACTTTATTGAACAATAGAAAAAAGGCCGTATACAGAACTCTTAAAAGAGTCTGTATACGGTCTTTTTTATTTGATTAAACAGGCATAATAACTGGTAAAATCATAGGGTGTCTTTCAGTACGTTCATACAAGAAAGGTTTTAAACTCTCAATAATGGTGTTTTTTAAGGATTGTTCGGTTATTTTGTCATTTGCTAAACTTTTATTTAGGCTCTTTGTCATGACTTGTTGTGCGTCATTGATCAATTCTCCTGATTCACGCATATAAATAAAACCACGAGAAAGAATATCAGGACCAGCTAGCACTTCTTTAGACTTATAATCGATCGTTACGACGACGACGACTAAACCTTCTTGAGATAGAAGTTTACGGTCTCGTAAAACGACGTTTCCAATATCGCCGATACCTTTTCCATCAACATAAACATCTCCAGCTTCGAAGTGTCCAGCGTCTCTGGCAGAATCAGCTGTTAAAGCAACAACATCTCCATTATCCAAGATGAAAGAATTTTCTTTTGGAATTCCAACCAATTCAGCAAGCCCAGCATGTATTTTTTGCATTCTGTATTCGCCATGGACAGGAATAAAGTATTTAGGTTTCATTAAACGAAGCATCAATTTTTGTTCTTGTTGGCTACCATGTCCAGATGTATGAACATTATTTACTTTTCCGTGAATAACATTTGCACCAGCTTCAGATAGTAAATTGATAACACGATTTACACTTGAAGTATTGCCTGGAATAGGAGAACTAGAAAAAATAACTGTATCACCAGGTTGAATAGAGATCTGGCGATGAGTACCGTTAGCGATACGGCTTAGGGCAGCCATTGGTTCGCCTTGTGATCCAGTACATAAAATAATACTTTCACTTGCCGGAAGGCGGTTGATTTCTCTTGATTCGACAAATGTTTCTTCTGGAGCAGTAATATAACCTAATTGACGGCCTGTTGCAACAGATGATTCCATGCTACGGCCAAATACAGATATTTTTCTTTTTGTTTTAATGGCTGCATTCGCAACTTGTTGCAAACGTGAAATGTTTGAAGCAAAAGTAGCGAATATAATACGTCCTTCTACTTTCTGTATGATACTTGTGATAGACTCTCCAACTACTTGTTCAGATTTTGTGAAAGTAGGGATTTCAGCATTTGTACTATCTGACATTAGAGCTAATACACCTTCATCGCCTATTTTAGCCATTCTGTGCAAATTAGCCGGTTTACCAACTGGGGTGAAATCAAACTTGAAATCTCCAGTTAATACAATATTGCCGGGTGGAGTCTTGACAACAATACCAAAAGATTCGGGAATACTGTGAGTCGTTCTGAAAAAACTTATACTTGTTTTACGAAATTTAATAACGTCATCTTCACCAATTTCATGTAATTCAGTATCACGTAATAAGCCGTGTTCTGTTAATTTGTTGCGAATCAAAGCTGAAGCGAGTGGTCCAGCATAGATTGGAATATTGGCTTGTTTTAGTAAAAAAGGAATTCCACCGATATGATCCTCATGGCCATGCGTAATCACTAAAGCTTTTACTTTATGAATATTTTGTACAATATAACTATAATCAGGAATGACATAGTCGATTCCTAATAAATCGTCTTCAGGAAATTTAATACCAGCGTCAACAATGATTATTTCATCTTGAAATTGAACACCATACGTATTTTTACCAATTTCCCCTAAACCCCCAATGGCAAAGACAGCTGCTTCATTATTTTTTATAGAAGGTTTCATTAGTTGAACTCCACTAGTTTGAAGTCTGCACTAGTCTTTTCATATTCAAGATATTTTCCATCGATTTGTTGAACAAATTCAATATTATAGGGGGTGTTTTGTTCAACTAATTCACGTGCTGCAACTTCACTTTCTGCTTCTAAATAAAGTGCCTCAGTATCTTCTCTTTTGGGGTTTCTTAATTTTGTTTCTTGATAATTGACTTTAAAAATCATCTATTTCTCTCCTCTTTAAACCTTCTTTAGTTTTTTTAAAGAACGTTTATCTATTTTTTTATAAAACTATTGGTGAAGTGTTTTGTATTACGAAAAAATCAATCTATGAAATATCCTCATAGGTGATTAAAAGAAAACCACGTCAGTTTAATTCCTTAACATGAATGTAAAGCCACAAGAAAAAATTCTGATTTATTCTTTTATTCAGTTTAGTATTTTTCCCGAACTAGTGGTTGTGGTAAGTACACAACAGCTAACCTTATTTTAACATAATTCATTAATTAAGTATAGAAAGTTAGTTTTGATGTAAACAGTGAGTTTGACAAAAGGGTGAATAGCTCCAAATAAGCATACTTCATGGCATAGATGCTGCATCAGCTTTTTATGAACTTGATGTAGAGTAGATATGCGAATATATAAATACAGATAAATATTATTCATCATCTATTAAAAAACCTATAGAAGTTGCTGATTTAAAATCATAAAATATGCTATAGTATAATAGATATTTTTCGGCACAGTTATTTTGTAAATTAAAGATAAAATTTAGCTTCATACATAGATAAACGAAGGAAATTGAAAACGATAAACGGTTTATTTAAAGATAAGGAGATGGGAAAATGGAGTTAATGTGGAGGTACACTGTAAAATATAAAAAGTTAGTATTTTTAAATTTTTTATATGTTTTTGGTTTTATTTTAATTGAACTGGGCTTGCCAACTTTATTAGCCCAATTGATCAATAAAGGTTTAATGTTTAATGATTATGATGTAGTTGCCTATTATGGAACATGGATGATTGTTATTTCTATTATCGGTTTGATTGGATTGATTGGTTTGGCTTACACTGTAAGCAAGATCACTACAAGGATCGTTCGTGATATCCGTAATGATATTTTTGAGAAAGTTCAATCATTTTCACACAAAGAATACAATGAATTTGGTGTTTCATCTTTAGTAACACGTACAACGAATGATGCTTTTCAAATTATGGTATTTATGCAGATGGTGCTTAGAATAGGAATGATGACACCACTTATGTTCATTGCTAGTTTTATTATGATTATTCGAACAAGTCCATCGTTATCCTATGTCGTACTGATTGCTGTACCATTTTTAATAGGAATTGTATATTTTATCGGGAAACGTTCAGCACCATTATCGAATAAACAACAAATAAATTTAGATGAAATCAATTTGAACTTACGAGAAAATTTGACTGGTTTAAGAGTTATCCGTGCATTTGTGAAAGAAAAATTTCAAGAGAGCCGATTTTACCAAGTGAATGACAGCTATATGATCGTTTCTAAAAAATTATTTAAACTGATGGCTTTAGCAATGCCTACTTTTTCTATCATATTTAACTGTATCTTCGTAGTTGTTATTTGGTTAGGGGCCATAGAAATCAACAATGGCGATCTTCAAGTTGGTAGTTTAATAGCTTTTATTGAATACATCTTTCATGCGCTCTTTTCTTTTATGATGTTTGCTAACATCTTTACAATGTACCCAAGAGCTGCCGTATCAGCTAGGCGAATTGAAGAAGTCTTAAATACAGAACCTTCAATAACAGAGAATGAGAATGGGGTAACTGAAACAGAAACACATGGATACTTAACGTTTGAAAATGTGACATTCGCATATCCTGGAGATACAGAAGAACCTGTTATAAAAAATGTTAGTTTCACTGTGAAGCCTGGTGAAACAGCTGCTTTTATTGGAAGTACAGGTAGTGGCAAATCGAGTTTGATCCAACTTATTCCGCGATTCTACGATGTTACAAAAGGCCGCATCTTAGTAGACGGTGTAGATGTTAGAGAGTACAAATTAAGTGCACTGCGTCAAAAAATTGGCTACATTCCTCAAAAAGCTTTGTTATTTACTGGGACGATCACTGACAATATGCTCTATGGGAAATCGGATGCTGATATTGAAGAAATTGAAGAAGCTTCAGATATTTCACAATCAAAAGATTTTATTTTAAGGAAACCAAATAAATTTGACGAATTTTTGTCTGAAGGCGGAAGCAATATGTCTGGCGGACAAAAACAACGACTGTCAATTGCACGTGCAATCATAAAAAAACCGGATATTTATGTTTTTGATGATAGCTTTTCTGCATTGGATTACCAAACAGATTCAAAACTTAGAGCCCGCTTAAAATTAGAAACCAAAAAGGCTGCTGTTTTAATTGTTGCACAGCGAGTAGGTACAATTATGCATGCAGATAATATCATTGTTTTAAATAAAGGCATTGTGGTTGCTCAAGGAACACATGAAGAACTATTAAAAAAATCAGATGTTTATTATGATATTGCCTCATCGCAGTTGTCTAAGGAGGAGTTAGCATGAGTCATATGAAAGATTCTGTACGTCGAATTTGGCAATATGTTAAACCCTATAAAACTGGTTTTCTATCTGCCATAGCATTAACGATCGTCTGTATGATAGTTAATGCTTTGCAACCTTATATAATAGGACTAGCTATGACTGAGTTAGCAAATAATGTTGCTGATATGCTGAATAACGTACCAAATGCAGCCGTTAATTTTTCATATCTTCGAAATATCGTCATTATTATTTTAGTGATGGCAGGTATTTATCAAATCACATTGTATCTATCTTCATATATCATGACTAATGTGGTCCAAAATACAATGCGCGATTTAAGAAATGAAATTGAAGAAAAAATAAACCGTCTTCCAGTATCTTACTTTGATCGAAATCAGCAAGGAAATATTTTGAGTCGTGTAACAAATGATGTCGATTCAATCAGTAATGCGCTGCAACAAAGTCTTATTCAAATGGTTAATTCATTTATGGGAATCGTATTTGCTATAACGATGATGCTCTATATTTCTGTTCCATTAGCTTTGGTTATTATGGCTACGATCCCACTATCTTTTATCATTTCCAAAGCGATCATTAAAAAATCGCAGCCGTATTTTAGAGGGCAACAAGAATCTTTAGGAGCGATGAATGGGCATGTCCAAGAAAGTTTTAGCGGATTTACTGAAATTAAACTTTACGGCAAAGAAAAAGATAAATTAGAAGAATTTAAAGGAATCAATGAAAATTTAAATAACTATGGTTTTAAAGCGGCGTTTATTTCTGGTATTATGAACCCTTTAGTAGGCTTCGTATCCAATATGGCTTATTTTGGTATTGCTTTAGGTGGAGGGTTTTTGGTTATTATGGGAAGTTTATCTTTGGGTAATTTACAAGCTTTCACACAGTATATTTGGCAAGTCAATCAGCCTATTTCTCAAATCACACAACTTTCTGGGGTCATACAAAGTGCAGCAGCGGCTATTGATCGCGTATTTGAAATTTTGGATGAACCAGAAGAACCAATTAATAAAATAGAATACCCATTACCGGCTACTGTAGAAGGATATGTAGATTTTGAACATGTATCTTTCGGATATGATAAAGGAAAGCCGCTTATTACTGATTTAAATGTAACGGTAAAAAAAGGTCAGACGGTCGCCGTTGTTGGTCCAACAGGGGCAGGTAAAACGACATTGATCAATTTATTGATGCGTTTTTATGATGTTGATCAAGGGGCAATCAAAATTGACGGTATCGATACGAAATCAATGTCCAGACAAGATGTTCGTTCTTTATTTGGAATGGTTTTGCAAGACGCGTGGGTCTACAGCGGGACGATTGCTGGAAATATTCGTTTTGGTAAGCTTGATGCAACAGATGAAGAAGTCATCGAAGCGGCTAAGACAGCGAATGTGGATCACTTTATTCGTACGTTGCCAGATGGTTATAATATGAAATTAAATAAAGAAACATCCAACGTATCATTAGGGCAGAAACAACTCCTAACGATTGCACGTGCTATTATTTCTGACCCGAAAATATTGATATTGGATGAAGCGACCAGCTCAGTAGACACACGATTAGAAAGCTTAATCCAAAAAGCCATGAAAAAAGTTATGGAAGGCCGGACAAGTTTCGTCATTGCCCATCGCCTATCCACGATCCGAGATTCTGATTTGATTTTAGTCATGGATCAAGGTGAAATCATTGAACAAGGAACACATGAGGAGCTGCTTGAAAAAGGAGCATTTTATGCGAATTTATATAACAGCCAATTTAGTGAAAAAGAGTAAAATAAACGAATAAAAAAATCATGAAGGTTCGGTAATACTGAATCTTCGTGATTTTTTATTTTTCAGTCTAGCAGTCTAGGGCATTAAAGGGTACAATTACTTTAGAAGTATGAATAAGAGGGGGAAAACTTAAACATGCAAAAGAAAATGATTTTTTTTGATATCGACGGCACTTTAGTAAATAATCAGAAACTTATTCCAGATAGTACTAAATTAGCTATTAAAATGCTTAAAGAAAATGGTCATGAAGTGGCAATTGCTACCGGAAGAAATTTATTTATGGCTCAAAATATAATCGATGAATTAGAAATCAGTCATTATATTGTTTGCAACGGAGCAGCAGGATACTTACATAAGGAACAAGTTTACGAGAACCCGTTGGATCCGGTTCAACTAGAGAAACTCATTAAAGTAGCGGATTTAAATAACCATCAAATCATCTATGAAACTCCTGCTAAATTAAGAAGAAGAAATGAATTAGCTAATGTTAGGATAACAACGGCAATGAAGTCTGTCGGTTATGGCGTTCCTAAGTTTGATCAAGATTTCTATCAACACAATTCACTAGTTCAATGGTTACTTTTTTACCGAGAAGATGAAAAGTATCTTTATGAGAGTAATCAATTTTCAAAATTCCGCTTTGTGCGCTGGCATGATTCTGGAGTTGATGTTCTACCTCATGATGGTTCAAAAGCTAATACTGTCTTAAGAGTAGCATTAGAAAATGGCTATGATGTAGAAAATACTATTGCATTCGGAGATGGTCTGAATGATTTAGAAATGATCGAAAAAGTCGGTACCGGAGTGGCTATGGGAAATGCTTTGGAAAGTGTTAAATTAAGAGCAGATAAAGTGACAAAAAGTTGTAATGAAGATGGAATTTATATTGCATTGAAAGAACTTAATTTGATATAATGTTAGGAGTATAACTCAGCTGTGAGAGCGATCAACTGACAGCGTTCTACTCTGGGGTCTTGGTATAATGGGATTACGACTGGCTGGCAGCCAGTTAATACGGGTTCAATTCCCGTAGACTCCATACTGTAATTTATAACAAGTCGTTAAAACGTTGATACAACAGTATCTTTAAGACGTTTTAACGACTGTTTTTTTCATTTCACGACTAATTCCACGTCTATTGTTAGAAATCTAAATAGTTTGCGAACTTTTCAGCAGTGTTTTCTTTAGCCTTTTTAGATACATGTGCGTAGATGTTCATGGTGGTATGAATATCTGAATGACCTAGTCTGTCTTGTACTTCTTTAATTGTAGCACCAGCTTCAAATAGTATTGAACAATGGCTATGTCTGAGCCCATGAGTTGTGATTCTCTTTAGTCCGTATTTTTCTATAATACGATCAAGGTATTTTCCAACTTTAGGTGGCTGCATAATGGTATTTTTAGTGCTAGGAAAAATTAATTGAGTAGGGCTTAATGTATTGAAACCTAACTTCAAGTAATCTTCTTTTTGTGTTTTTTTCCAAGATTTAAGAATAGCCATTGTTTGAGCATCCATTGAAATACTACGGACAGAAGTTTTTGTCTTAGGAGTTTGTATGATTAAAACGTTATTTAATCCGAATGTCACAGTTTTATTTATTTTAATGTAGTTCTCTGTAAAATTGATATCACGCCATTGCAGGGCTAAAATTTCGCCTTTACGTGCACCAGAGAATGCTAACGTTCTAAATAGTGCAAGTTGTAAAGGGTCATCATCTTTTTTTAAACAATCGAAGAAATGAGTTAGTTCTTCTTTATCATAAAAATTTAAAACCTTATCTTCTTGTACGTTTACTTTCTTAATTGGTATACTAATCTTTTTAACAGGATTTTTCTCTAATATGCCAATTGTGATAGCATAATCAAATATGCGTGAAGCATAGTTGCTTATAGCTTTATACTTTTGAACACTCTTATACCACTTATTTATAGCTTCTTGACAGAATACTACCGTGATCTTATCCATGTATAAGTGGCCATACAATGACAATTAAGAATTAAGGAAGTAACTGCTTAGCAATGCCCTTAGTTGGATCACTTAACCATGATTTTATTTAAAATTGCTTTAAAGCACTTCTAAGAAGCAATGTATATATAGCATATGTAACAGAGTATTCAATTATCTATAAGTGGTGAATATATAGTCTGAAAAGAGATTGGGCAGTTAATTTTCTCTTTTCTAATATAAGTCATAACTTATTAAATAGGATAAAGTTTCTCTTAATTTAGAAGCCTTCTTTTACTTTATAGTTATAAATAGATATAAAAGAATAAAAATTAGGGAGTGACAAATATGTACAATGTTTATATTGATGAAAAGGGTCCTCAAGAAAGCTTTAGGATATCAGAACCATTTGATTTTGAAAATAAACTGAAGTATGCAGATGATAAGATGCATTCGTACGTTGCAAATATCTGCTCCATACCATCTTCTAATATGTCGAAAGTTGAAGCAGCTTATATAGAACTAGAAAACAAATACATGACTACTCGTCCAAAGCTAAAACTAGACGAATTAAAAGGAAAAACTATTTTAAAAGGGAATTTTAAATTCGGAGTAGCAAGTATGAAGGTAAATGAGCTTGATTTTTATAACTCCTTACTTACTATGTTGAAAAAATATCGTGTTCAAAATTTATTTTTTAGCATCAGTAAAATGTCTGTCATTGTTAGTGCCAGACTGAGTGACTGGATTTTAGAACTTGATTCTAAAAGATTTATAGATTCTGCAATTCGAGTACAGTACACACTTGCTAAGTACGCTAATAATGAAGCGAACGAAAATGTCATTAACAAATTGCTAAATAAATTCGAAGGGACTAAAGACTTGCTTAACGCTATAAAATCACACATGCAAGAAATAGTCGATAAAAATGTAAATAATAAAAGAATGGAAAGCCAGGTAAATGAGTACAAATACATAATTCAAATAATAAGAAAATACAATTATATAACGTCGATTGTAAGATTAAGCTATACAAATAAAAAAGCCATTCGTGATACACTCTAATTGTATTTCCAACCACAGAAAACAAGGAGTGATCACGAATGACCTATACCCATATTACCATGGATGAACTAGTGATGATAGAAGCTTATTACCACCAAGGTGTTCCAGTTGCTAAAATAGCTACTTACTTGAATCGTACTCGTACACCGATTAATAATGTTATCAGGTTCTTCAAAGCAGGACACACAGCTTTCGACCATTACCTACGGTATAAAAAAAACAAGAAACAGTGTGGACGCAAAAAAATTGATTTACCAAAAGAACAACAGCTTTATATCAAGGGAAAAGTAGCTGAGGGCTGGACGCCGGATGTCATTATTGGCCGTAAAGAAATGACAATAGACTGTTCCGTACGAACACTTTATAGGCAGTTTAAAGAAAGAATATTCGATGAAGTTACACTCCCGATGAAAGGGAAAAGAAAACCTAACGGACATCAAGAACGTAGAGGTAGACAAGCTTATAAACGAAATATCTCTGAAAGAATAATAGACTATCCCACATTTAAAGAAGAGTTTGGTCATATCGAAGGAGATACCATTGTAGGTGTTCACCACAAAAGTGCGGTTATTACTCTAGTAGAGATTTTATCAAAAGCTATCATTACCTTAAAGCCCAAAGGGCGTAAAGCCTGCGACATTGAGAATGCCATGAATCAATGGTTCCAAGCCATACCAAAAAATTTATTCAAATCCATTACGTTTGATTGCGGAAAGGAGTTTTCCAACTGGAAATCTTTGTGCAACCAACATGATGTCGCTATTTACTTCGCTGATCCTGGAACGCCTTCACAACGAGCTTTAAATGAGAATTCTAATGGACTTCTTCGAAAAGATGGATTGCCAAAAAAAATGGATTTCAACGAAGTTGACCAGACTTTCGTATCATCTGTTGCACACAAACGAAATAACATTCCAAGGAAGTCACTAAATTACCAAACACCGTTGGAAGTTTTTATGAGTTATATGGATGAAGATAGTTTGTATAGCTTAATTTGACAAATCAGATAAATAATAATCCTTCAGATAACTATAATTTTGATTGGAGAAAAGTAACATTCGCAATAGATTTGTGGCAGACAGAACAAATAGTTGAAAGTGAAGATAAACCAAACTACAATTTATTTTTAGATGAAGGTATAAAAAAAGAATATTTTGAAGATTTAAATTTTGAGTTAATCGAAGAAGAATGTGATTCCAGTCAATATGTGGGGATACGAATAGCAGATGTCTTAGTTGTTTTAATAGGAAACTTACTTAACAACTTAAGAATAAATGTTATGCATGATAATTCTGCTCCTGATCTTTTAAAAAGAGTACCAATAGAGCATTATCAGTTAGATGATAAGCAATTTACTTTAATGAAAACCATGTATGAATTTATATATAATGATGATAACAAATATGGATTAATTAATGATACGTATTTTGATGAAAGTGTAAATATGGAGAGTTTTATCGTATACATAAATAGGTATAAAAATTTTAAAGAATACAATGATTTTAAAGGAAATCATTCGGAGGAGCATTTCAAAATATATCAAAAAATATTTAATATAAAGTTCAGCGAAGCATATGAGAACGAAAAAAAAATTCGAAACTCTTTCGGAAAATATAAAAAAGCAATTGAAGAAAAAATTGTTCGCCCATTGTAGACTCTATAAGGCACCTAATTAATGACAGAAATGTGTCGAAAATGGAACAATGCAAAGGCTCGATTAGAACAATAAGACTAGTCAATGAAATTAGTATCTTTGAAGAAGATTTTGCAGGAAAAGTATTAGAAAGTATTGAAGTAGAAGGCAAGATTCACAGCCGATTGATTTCAAAGAAACGTAAGTAAATAGAATGATTTAAAATGAGGGATAGCTTTTAACCAGTAATATGGTTGGAGGTTATTTTTTTTTGCGGTTATAAAAGTAAAACATGACTGTTAAAAGCTTCTAGCAATCCTTTTGCCTATACTTATGTCATTAAGCTTTTGAAACACGCTTAGAATGCGTTTCTCACACATTAAAATACTAGTATGAAAGGGTTTTAAGCAGATGTGGGAACAAGGTTGCTGAAATAAATAATAAGTAACACCTGCATAGAATATAATTTTATGTTTTTGGCAGTCAGTCGATAAATATCATAGCTATATTAGAAACACAATCCGACCATCTTTAATAATTGTGTAGATAAATGGCATGGTAAAATCAAGAAAATGACCATCGTTTATAGTTGTCATGGATCAAATTAAAACAACTCAATAGTAACGCAACAGGCGACTTCTAAACGTTTCATCTATAGTGTTAGAAATAACGGTATTTAATCAATAGGGTAAAATTCCAGGTGGTTTCATATCCAGAATAACTATATAAATGGCTGAATTGCAGTACGTTCTATAACTTATATTTTACTCTTTCCATGATATGATTAAAGCTATCAATCTATCAGGCATACCAACGATTACAAGGGATTTAATAGGCTAGTTGTCTGTTTATCCACGTAAGACAGTAACAGTCTTAGAGTGCACTAATTTAGCTTTAAAAGCTATACATAAATTCATTAAGCTATACAATATTTATTGTTTTACTATTATTCAACAAGCTTTATAAAATGGCATATAAATAGCTGAATCAGTTGTAAATATAACAATCGAATCAGATGCCGAAATAATAAAACAATCCGTTATAAATATAGCAACGAAGTAGTAAAAGTGGTAACTAATCAATGAAGCAGACAGCCGATAAAGTGACCATTTCAATGGATATTTACAACTAACTAATTTAAAGTGATAAAAACACGAACAATTATGCTGCTTTAATTACTGATGTTTTTTTAGTAAAATATACTATAATCTAAAAAATCAGTCAATCAAACTGAAATAATGAGCGTGTAAGAGTAGTTAGAATAAGCGTGGATAAACATGCTTAAACAACGGCTAAAGGCTTTAAAAACTTAATGTGAGCTTTTAAACCATGTAACAGTAATAGTTTTCCAACCATTCAAAAGATAGCTATTAAATAAATGGTTTTAATTATGAAACAAGTTTTTTTATTTCTAACTTAGAATTTCTTTAGTTTTAATTTTAATTATGGAGAAACTACTATCCATTTTTGATAAAAGAATGTTATATTACGAATGTTATAAATTGATAGAAATACTATGATATACTGATATTAAAAAAATAGGAGGATTGAACATGGCGGCATTTATGATCGTTTGGATGATTATTTGTTTTCTTATTTATGGAGTTGTTGTAACCATAGTTTCAAATGTTAAAAAGAAAAAAGAACGAGAAATTCAAGAAAAAATAGAAAAAGAAGAGAATAAGAAAAGAATATATTTAGAGTCTATAAAACCAGTTGATAGATTTACCATTGAATTTGATGAAGTATCTACCAATGAAGATGTAGTAAACAAAAAGGTATCAACAATCATAAAAGCTGGATCAGGCTATGAACCATATTTTGGATACAAAAATGATACTATTGAAGAAATGAATGGAGAGAAAATTTTTAAATATATAGCCTTTTGTCATTCGGGAGATGATTTAGAAATAGATACTATCGAATCTGGAGAAGTGATCTCTGCAAAAGTATTATTAAAAGGTAATTTAATTGGAGTAGTTCCTCAAGAAAACATTGAGTCTTTGCAGAAGTCCATGTATACATACCCGTTTCATAATGTACGAATATTACTAACAGGTGGACCTTATAAATTTTTTGATTATGTTAAAGATAAAATAGTCACTGTTAAAGATCCGTTTGGTTATAAAGTAGAAATAACTTTTTATAAAAATGATCCTACAGTTGAATTCGAGTCACTTTAAAATAGTAGACAAAATAAAAAGCCACTCCATTGAGCAGCTTTAAACCTTGTAGCCACGTTCTCCGTGGAATATTTCACGTCTACTTCTACTTGCACGTCTATTTGTTTCTAAACGGTTGTGACTGATTAGTAAGTTAAATAGTTTCTTCTATCATATAGCCTTATATTTGTTAGTGTTTAAAATCGGTTAAATACCACTATTCTAAACTCGTAGATTCCATACTGTAATTTATGATAAGTCGCTAAAACGTGGATAAAACAGTATCTTTAAGACGTTTTAACGACTTATTTTATTTTTATTAATAACCTTTATCTCTGCAGATGGTTGCCGGAGTTATTGAGAAAAGCATATTAAATTTTGATTCATAGACGAGAAGCTGGAAGAAGCTACTGATCATATGTGTAAATTTGCTAGAATAAATCAAGCCTATAATTTTTAGTGTTGATAAAGCAATTAAATTACTCACCTTTCTCTTTAGGCTTCAGGCGTTCCCATGGCTCTCCACAAGCAAATCCGTTATTCCAAAAGAAATTTTGGTTTGAAGCATCCACGCCATTTGACGTAGAATCAATAAATAAGACAAGCGCCTCTGGATCAGTAATCAATTCTCGAAAAGAGGTTGAAATCTATGAAATGTCTGATTATTCTTCATTAATGAGCAAAAGCTCCTATCTCAATTAAGAGTTAGGAGCTTTTTTATGTAAAACTAGTTTATTTAGGCTAGATACTAGTTTAACGAGTTTGTCCAAATGAAATTAATGTACTGTTTATTAATAATGTTTGCATTCTGATTCCTTTATGGTTAGCTGAGATCAAATAAGCAGTTCCTACCATATTTTCAGAAAAACCTTCTTCAACAACAAAATGATTTGCTCTAATGTCCAAGAAATAGCTGTCATCTGCAACAAGCATGTAAACATTTTGAGCATGAAATGAATTGATTTCAAAGATATCATCTGTAGACAGTTTTTCAATTGGTGTAGCATCAACTACTTTGTTCAAAGTCATTAAGTATTCTTTCATTACTTCATTCATATCTTGACCCCCTTGTGTTTCTATTTTAATAATACCACAATTATATTTTTAAAATAAGATAGGTGGACTCAAATAAAAAATCCCCTTTAATTTGATGTAACACCCAAAAACTGTTTTTTTAGCTTTTAAAGGTTACATCTTTTAAAGAGAATAGTGTTTTTCTACTGTTACGAAAGAATCTTCACATCATCGTCGATTTTAAAAGGCTGATCCACATTGATATGATCGTAAAACATGATCCCGTTGATATGATCGATTTCATGTTGAATAACAATTGCTTGATAGTTTTTTAAACGCATTTTATGAGCATTGCCCTCTAAGTCAAAGTAAGTAATTGTGATCCGACTGTGACGAGGGACATAACCTGGGACTTCACGATCAACAGATAAGCAACCCTCTCCTTCAGTTAAACAAGCACTCTGAACAGAATGGCTGATAATTTTTGGGTTGACCATAACAGTACTGATGATTGGTTCGTCGGTTTCTTCTTCGATACCTGGGATATGAACAGCAATCATGCGCTTTGAAATATCTAATTGCGGTGCTGCAAGGCCCACTCCAGCTCTTAAGTTGTACTCTTCAGCAATTTCTGGGTCTTGGCTATTTTTAAGAAACTGCAGCATATCTTTTCCTAATTGTTTTTCTTCATCACTGATCGGTAAAGTTAGTTCTTTAGCCACCATTCTTAAAGTAGGATGGCCTTCTTTGATAATGTCTTTCATCGTAATCATAAATGTTCACTCCTAATGATATTTCATATAGTAACTTTCTAAATAAGAAAAATTAGTTATCTATTTCTTCTTATTTATTTTATCAGTAAACTCACCAATTTGCACGAGGTATAAAAATACTAAATAAAACTTTTTTTTGTATATAGATTATGAGATAATGGTGAGCATGAAATAGAAATTAGTTTTAAATCGAAATTTTGAGGAGATTAAAATATGGTAGATGCAAAAAATTACATTAATGAGGTCTATGCTAAAGTTTCAAAACGGGACCCAGACCAACCGGAATATTTACAAGCAGTAAAAGAATTTTTTGGGACCATCGAACCAGTCTTCGCAGCACAACCAGAATTAATTGAAAAGAATATATTAGAACGTTTAGTAGAACCAGAAAGAATTATTCAATTTAGAGTTCCTTGGGCAGATGATCAAGGTGCAGTGAATGTAAACCGTGGTTACAGAGTTCAATACAATTCTGCTATAGGACCTTATAAAGGAGGACTACGTTTCCACCCATCAGTTACGCAAAGTATTGTGAAATTTTTAGGATTTGAGCAAATTTTTAAAAATAGTTTGACGGGATTGCCAATTGGTGGCGGTAAAGGCGGCAGCGACTTTGATCCTAAGGGTAAATCCGATGATGAAGTTATGCGTTTTTGCCAAAGCTTCATGACAGAACTGCAACGACACATAGGACCAGATATCGACGTTCCAGCTGGTGATATCGGTGTAGGAGCACGTGAAATCGGCTTTTTATTTGGACAATATAAAAAATTAAATGGCTTTCAAGCAGGAATCTTGACTGGAAAACCAATTTTCTTAGGTGGTAGTTTAGCACGAACAGAAGCAACTGGTTATGGACTAGTTTACTTCACTAAAGAAATGTTAGATGATATCGGCAAATCTTTCAAAAATCAAAAAGTAGTTGTTTCAGGTAGCGGAAATGTAGCAATCTATGCGATTGAGAAAGTTCAAGAATTTGGCGGGACCGTTATTGCTTGTTCGGACTCTGATGGCTATATTTACGATGCTGAAGGAATTGATTTAGATATTGTTAAGAAAGTTAAAGAGGTCGGAAGAAGCAGAATTTCAGAATACCTTAATGATCGTCCAAATGCAGTATACGAAACCGGAAGTATCTGGGATTTAGAAAAAAAATATACTATCGCACTTCCATGTGCTACTCAAAATGAAATTAATGGACCAACAGCCCGAAAAATGATTAGCCAAGGAGTATGGGCCGTCGCTGAAGGGGCAAACATGCCATGTAATTTAGAAGCAATTAAAGAATTCCAAAAAGCCGGCATTGTTTATGGACCAGCAAAAGCTGCTAATGCAGGAGGAGTAGCTGTCTCAGCTTTAGAAATGAGTCAAAATAGCCAAAGACTAAATTGGACATTTGAAGAAGTTGATGAAGAATTGAAAAAAATTATGAAAAACATCTATAAAGAAATAAGAGATACAGCTAAGTCATATGATTTAAATGGTGATTTTGTAGCAGGAGCTAATATTGCTGGTTTCACAAAAGTTGCAAAAGCTATGATGAGTCAAGGCGTTATTTAAGATTAAAAAGAGAATCCATTGATTTGGGTTCTCTTTTTTAGGTTTTTTGAAAACAATATTGTTTTTATCGGTCGTATTTTGCTTTTTTATAAAATAAAAATGTGATTTTAGGAAGAAAAAGACAGAAAAAGTAAAAGTCAGCTAATTCTAATCAAAAAATAATTTTTTTGTGAAATAGATCTTATTCAAAAAAAAGAAAACACATTTAATTTAAATTAGTACAGTTTTGAATAAATTATATAACAGTTAAAGAAAGAGAAATAGAGTTTTTTCACAAAAAAAAATTATAAAAAAAAGTGCTATATAACAAAGAATTTTTAAAATGGTTAGTGAATAACTTCACACTCAGGAACGCCGTCATAGATAAAAATAGGGTGAATTTAAGTACGTTAGTTGCTTTTAAAAGGTTTGATGTAGAGTTTACTTGCATCTAATTTGAAAGCGTGTTAAATTTAAAGTGTAAAAAATTCTGAGTAATACAGTTTTAGAGGTGTACAAAACAGAATTTTAAAAAAACAATATGGTTATAGAGAGAGGAATGGGTTATACATGGTTAACAAAAAACAACCAGTAGATTTTGAAGCATTGTTAAGCACCATTGATGCGGCTTTCCCAATGGTACAAATCTTAGATAAGGACGGTAAAGTTGTAAACAAAGACATCATGCCTGATTTATCTGACGATCAACTAGTTGAAATAATGGAAAAAATGGTTTGGTCTAGAATCTTACATGAACGTTCAATGGCTTTAGCTCGTCAAGGACGCTTAGGTTTCTACGCTCCAACAGCTGGGCAAGAAGCTTCTCAATTAGCTAGTCATTATGCATTCGTAAAAGAAGATGTATTATTACCAGGATACCGTGATATTCCTCAACTTATCCAACACGGATTGCCAGTTTCAAAAGCATTTTTATGGTCTCGTGGGCATTCTTTAGGGAATGAATACCCTGAAGATTTAAATGCTTTACCACCGCAGATCATTATTGGTGCTCAAATCATCCAAGCAATGGGTGTGGGTATTGGTTTGAAAAAACGTGGCAAACAAAACGTGGCATTCACTTATACTGGTGATGGCGGTTCATCTCAAGGAGATTTCTACGAAGGATTGAACTATGCTGGTGCTTACAAAGCTCCTGTAGTATTCTTTATTCAAAATAATGGTTATGCGATCTCAACACCTCGCCATAAACAAACAGCTGCTACAACGTTAGCTCAAAAAGCTGTTGCTGCAGGAATTCCAGGAATTCAAGTAGATGGTATGGATGCTTTAGCTGTGTATGCTGTTACTAAACAAGCAAGAGATTGGGCAGTAGCTGGAAACGGTCCTGTATTAATTGAAACGATCACTTCTCGTTTTGGTCCTCACTCTACATCAGGGGATGACCCAACACGTTACCGTGACCAAGAAAGTTTTGATTATTGGGAACAACGTGATCCGTTGATTCGTTATCGTAATTTCTTAACTGAAAAAGGCTTATGGTCAGAAGAAAAAGAAAATCAATTAATTGAAAAAACTAAAGAAGAAATTAAAGCATCTGTTACAGAAGCAGATCAAGCACCAAAACAAAAAGTTTCCGATTTCTTGAAAAATATGTACGAAACACCAACTCAAGTTATCGCTGAACAAATTGCAACTTTCGAAGCAAAGGAGAGTAAATAAACATGGCACAAAAAACAATGATCGAAGCGATTACTGAAGCGCTTGACCAAGAAATGGAACGCGATCAAGATATTTTGATTTTCGGTGAAGATGTAGGTAAAAATGGCGGTGTGTTCCGTGCAACTGCTGGTCTTCAAGAAAAATACGGCGAAGAACGTGTTTCAGATACACCCCTTTCTGAATCAGCCATTGGTGGATTAGCTATTGGGCTTGCTTTAGAAGGTTTCCGTCCTGTTCCAGAAATTCAGTTTATTGGATTCTTATTTGAAGTATTAGACTCGATCGTAGGACAAGCAGCACGTACTCGTTACCGTATGAGTAGTACTCGTAACATGCCTATTACTATTCGCACACCATTTGGTGGTGGCGTTCATACTCCGGAAATGCACTCAGATAACCTTGAAGGTCTACTTACTCAATCTCCAGGTATCAAAGTAGTAGTTCCATCAAACCCATATGATGCAAAGGGCTTATTGACCTCTGCTTTACGCGACAATGATCCAGTTGTCTTCATGGAACACATGAAACTATATCGTTCATTCCGTGATGAAGTTCCGGAAGAATCTTACACTGTTCCTCTTGGAAAAGCAGCTATTACTCGCGAAGGTACAGATGTTTCTGTTATCACTTACGGAGCTATGGTTCGCGAAGCAATCAAAGCAGCTGACGAACTTGAAAAAGAAGGAATCTCTGTTGAAATTGTTGACTTAAGAACTATTTCTCCTTTAGATATTGAAACAATTATAGCTTCTGTTGAAAAAACTGGGCGCGTTGTAGTTGTTCAAGAAGCACAACGTCAAGCTGGTGTTGGGGCTATGGTTATGTCAGAAATCTCTGAACGTGCTATCCTTTCATTAAAAGCTCCAATCGGGCGTGTTGCTGCACCTGATACAGTTTTCCCATTTGGTTTAGCAGAAAATTCTTGGTTGCCAAATGCAACTGATATTGCTGAAAAAGTAAAAGCAACTTATAATTTCTAATCTATTCAAAGTGAAATAGCAAATACAATGATTTTACAAAAATTATTGTATTTGTTTCTTCTTATGTGTTAAAAACTGAGAACCATTTCCAGAAAGAATAGCTAATTAAAGAAGGGAAGATATAAAAAATGGCATTTAAATTTAAATTACCAGATGTTGGCGAAGGAATGGCAGAAGGCGAAATCGTAAAATGGTTAGTAGCTGAAGGCGATACAGTTGAAGAAGAAGATTCAATCGTAGAAATCCAAAACGACAAATCTGTAGAAGAAATTGCATCACCTGTTTCAGGAACAATCAAAAAAATCATGGTTGAAGAAGGAACCGTAGCAACAGTTGGACAAGTTATTGTTGAAATCGATGCTCCAGGACATGAAGAGGATGAAGAAGAATCAATTCCAGCTACTTCACCAGCAGCTCCAGCAGCGACTCCAGCGGCAGCAACTCCTGCAACGCCAAAAGCTTCATCAGGAACTTCTTTCTACCAATTCAAAATGCCAGATGTTGGCGAAGGAATGGCAGAAGGCGAAATCGTAAAATGGTTAGTAGCCGTCGGCGATACAGTTAATGAAGAAGATTCTGTTGCAGAAATCCAAAACGATAAATCTGTAGAAGAAATTGCAACACCTGTTTCAGGAACAATCAAAAAAATATTAGTTGAAGAAGGAACAGTTGCTTTGGTAGGTCAAGCATTATTAGAAATTGACTCTCCAGGACATAACACTGAAGGTACAGCACCCGTTGCTGAACCAGCAGCAGCTCCAGCAGCAGCAGGTTCTACTGTAGCGCCTGCTTCAAACGAAAATGTTCTAGCAATGCCATCAGTTCGTCAATTTGCTCGTGAAAACGATGTAGATATTACTCAAGTTGCTGCAACTGGAAAAAATGGTCGTACAACAAAAGAAGATATTGAAAACTTCATGAGTACTGGCGGAAAAGCACCCGCAGCTGCACCAACTGAAAAAGTATCTGAAGCTAAAGCTAAGGCTCCAGCAGCTAAGAAAGAAGCAGCACCAGCTAAAGCGTTCAAATCTAATCAAGCTGAACTTGAAACTCGTGAAGCAATGACTCCAATGCGTAAAGCTATCGCTAAAGCAATGGTGAACAGCAAAGCAACCGCTCCACATGTGACTTTGTTTGATGAAGTAGATTCAACTAAATTGATGGCTCACCGTAAACACTTTAAAGATATTGCAGCTGGCAAAGGCGTTAAATTAACATTCTTGCCGTATGTTGTTAAAGCTATCGTTTCAGTATTGCGTAAATATCCTGCAATGAATGCTTCAATTGACGATTCAACTAACGAAGTTGTTTACAAACATTACTTCAACATTGGTATCGCTACAGATACTGATCGCGGATTATTCGTACCAGTTATCAAAGATGCTGATGCTAAGAGTATTTTCTCTATTGCTGGTGAAATTACTGAACTTTCCGGCAAAGCTACAGAAGGTAAATTAGCACCTAATGAAATGAGCAATGGTTCAATCTCAATCAGTAATATCGGTTCAATCGGTGGCGGCTGGTTTACTCCAGTAATCAACTATCCTGAAGTTGCTATTTTAGGTGTTGGTCGTATCGCTAAAAAAGCAATTGTTAATGCAGATGACGAAATTGTTGTAGCACCAGTTATGCAACTGTCATTAAGTTTTGACCACCGTATCATTGATGGAGCAACTGCACAAAAAGCAATGAACGAATTAAAAGCATTGCTTGCTGATCCAGAATTATTATTAATGGAAGGGTAAGGTGGATTTAAAATGGTAGTAGGAGATTTCGCAATAGAGTTAGACACAGTTGTTATCGGTTCTGGTCCAGGAGGATATGTAGCAGCCATTCGCGCTGCCCAAATGGGACAAAAAGTAGCAATCATAGAAAAAGAATATATAGGTGGAGTTTGTTTAAACGTTGGATGTATTCCTTCGAAAGCATTAATCAGTGCTGGTCACCACTATCAAGAAGCTTTGGACTCATCTGTTTTCGGAGTAACCGCTGAAAATGTAGTTTTAGATTTTGCTAAAACTCAAGAATGGAAAAACAATAAAGTCGTATCAACTCTAACAAAGGGTGTTGAAGGCCTATTGAAAAAAAATAAAGTAGAGATTCTTCGTGGTGAAGCTTACTTCAATGATGAACATACTTTACGTGTAATGACTGAAGTAGCTGCTCAAACGTATTCATTTAAAAATGCAATCGTTGCAACTGGTAGCCGTCCTATCGAAATTAAAGGATTTAAATTCGGTAAACGTGTAATTGACTCAACTGGTGGATTAGCTTTACCAGAGGTTCCCAAAAAACTTATTGTTGTTGGTGGCGGTTATATCGGAAGTGAATTAGCTGGAGCTTACGCAAACTTAGGAGCTGAAGTAACAATTCTTGAATTTGCGCCATCTATTTTACCAACATTTGAAAAAGATATGGTCAAATTAGTAAAAGATAACTTTGAAAAGAAAAATGTTACGATCGAAAACGGTGCTATGGCTAAACAAGCTGTTGAAACTGAAAACGGCGTTTCTGTCACTTATGAAGTTAAAGGCGAAGAAAAGACAATTGAAGCTGATTATGTAATGGTAACAGTTGGTCGTCGTCCAAATACTGATGAAATGGGCTTGGAATTAGCTGGTATTGAACTTAATGACCGTGGTTTAGTTAAAGTTGATGCACAAGGTCGTACAAATGTTAAAAACATTTATGCAATCGGAGATATTACTCCAGGAGCAGCTTTAGCTCATAAAGCTAGCTATGAAGCAAAAATTGCTGCAGAAGCAATTTCTGGTAAAAAAGTAGCAATCGATTATAGAGCTATGCCTGCTGTTGCATTTACAGATCCTGAATTAGCTGTTGTAGGGTTAACTGCTGCAGATGCTAAGGAAAAAGGATTAGATGTAAAAACATCTAAATTCCCATTAGCTGGAAATGGCCGCGCATTGTCATTAAATGCTACAGAAGGTTTTGTTCGCCTAGTTACAACTAAAGCTGATGGTGTTCTTGTAGGAGCACAAATCGCTGGTGTTAGTGCTAGTGATGTTATTGCTGAACTTGCTTTGGCAGTTGAATCTGGAATGGTTGCAGAAGATATTGCTTCAACTATTCATGCTCACCCATCTTTAGCTGAAGTTTCTATGGATGCTGCTGAGTTAGCATTAGGTTTACCAATTCATATGTAATAAAAAAAGCTACGCTATTTGGTAGTCATCTTAATTGTTCCAGTTAGGATGTGTCCGTACTGAAAAAGAGCTTCTCATTCTAAACGGATTGAAATGGACCCTGTGTCAAGGACATTTTAAAAAAGAGACCTCATGAAACACTCAATAAAAGGGCTCTACGTCAAATGGTGTGGATGAGCTAAATTTAGTTGGAAATAACGTCTTGTTTAAGCAGCGTGAGAGAATCTTCTCGCGCTGCTTTTTTTTGCTTTAAAACTAATCAAAATACGACATCTAAAGTTCTGAAAATTCCGATAACCATAAGCAACCCGTTTGATGACTTTTATTTTATTGATTGACCCTTCTAAAGCACCGTTAGAATAGGGATACATAAAAGTATGTTTTATCCTAGGCAAGTGTTTACGCAGGGTTTTAAGGGCAGTCTGCATAAAAGGAGATAACTCTTTAGGAGAAGCCTTAAGTACAAGGTTTTTAAACCCTTTATAGTCATTTTTTTTAGAATAATAAAGAAGATTTTGATACAAATCATACGTCGCTTTAAGAGTCTCGTCGAGCGTAAGTAGGTAGTCGATGATTTCTGTATTCGGTAAAGGTTTTTTAAAGAGTCGTTGATAGCGGTAATCCTTAAAATTTAAGTCGTCTGAATCCTTTAACAGGAGTTGCCAGTACCTTTTAAATTTTCTGTAATTCTTTAAATCTTCTGAATTAGAGGTATGGAATTGTTTCATTGTTTGAACTCTGGTTTGATTCAACGAGCGTGATATCAACTGAACGATATGGAAACGGTCAATGATCACTTTAGCATTAGGAAAGAGATCTTTAACTAATGTAAAGTAGGCCGCGTTCATGTCTACGACAATCGTTTTTACGTTCATCCTCGTCTTATAGGGATAGCGAAGAAAGTGACGGCGTAAAGCTAGTAGCAGCCGAGTTGGCAAGATATCGATTGGTTCATGTGTGTCTGCATTCGAATAAATAAAGCTCATTTTTCCTTCGACGTTTTTAACGGATTGAAATTCATCGAAAGAGAGGTGTTGCGGCAAGGATTTGAAGGTATTTTTAACAGACTGATTGAGTTGTTTCAAGACTCTGTCTACAGTGGTAGGAGAAACAAAATGCCGTTTAGACAGGTCTTTTATAGAAATAGTGTCGGCTAATTCAACCGCGATAGACTGTTTGACCCGTTTAGCGATGAAGCAACCTTCTTCAATTTCAGGAGAACGTGCAACAAAGGTAACACCGCATGCTCTACAAAGAAACCGCTGCTTCTTTAATCGAATAGACGTTGCATAATGAGTCGAACTGACCCATTTAACCCTAGAGGTTAAATACCCATTCTTTACAATAGAGTAGGCGTGGTTCTTCATCCCACAACACTCACAGTGAGTGGGTTTGTACGTTAAAGTGGCATAGAAAACTTTTGATCTGAACCCTTTGATTCGTTTCTCCTCGCAAAATTTTTCATCAAAAAAGATATTTTTATCTTTTAAATCAAGTGCAGTTCGGATACAATTATTATGAGACATATGAATTTTCCTTTCTAGTGGGTTGTCGTGACTTTATTCTAACTGGAAAATTCATTTGTTTCTATTTTTTTATAAAAAAATAGGTGCGAATGAATTTCTTCATCCACACCAAAAATTATACAGCCAATAAAAGCTGCTCCCTGTAATGAACAGGGGGCAGTTTTTTCAGATTCCATTGTCCACGTTCATTGTTGTAATAGTCCATATAATCAGTCACAATTGCTCGAAGTTCTTCCAAATTCCCACAATCTTTATACTCTATTTCATCTTTCAAATGTCCAAAGAACGACTCTTGTGGAGCGTTATCCCAACAGTTCCCTCTTCTGGACATGGATTGCCCTAACTGATTATCAGCCAATTTCTTATGGAATTTAGGGCTGGTGTAATGGACTCCCTGATCTGAATGGATAAAGGCATCTTTATGTAGCGTTGTGCTATGGGCACTCATTAATAAATCAACCGTTGTTAATGAAAGATCAAGTTTTAAACTGTCAGACACATAGTGAGCTAGAATTTCTTTCGTTGTTCCATCTTTTACAGTTGATAAATAACCTATAAACCCGCCGGTTCCAGGTAAATAAGTGATATCTGTTAATAAAACTTTATGGGCTATTCCTTGATCAAACTGACGTTTCAACTTGTTCTCAACAGTGCTGTGTTCTTTGGTGGCTTTTGCCATTCTTTTATAGGGGTTTGCTTTACGAATAGGACAGAAGATATTAAATTTCCTCATCAGGCGCTGTACTTTTTTACGATTGACGGTAATGCCCAGAACGTTTAGGAAGTACATTACGATACTTCGAGAACCTTTCTCGTAACCACGGTAGTTATAAGCTTCTTCAATTTGAGTTCTCCAGACTTGATCTTCCTCATCACGTGCATTTCTACTGTCTAAACTTTTAACATAATTGTAGTAACCTGAACGAGAAACACCCAACGCTTTACAGGCATCTATGAGGGTTCCTGTATAGGAACCCTTGGTTTTCATTTCATGGATCCTTGAAAAGATTCTGCTAATCTTTTCGCTGTTTTCTGGCCTCCTTTCGCTCCATTCTGATTTTTTAACAAGTCATTTTCTTGTCCTAATAATAGGATTTTGGCCTGTAACTTTTCAATTTGTTGTTCAAGTGTTAATGGTGTTTTTCGAGGTCTGCCTGAACAATCTTGTCGTGTATCTTTCAATGCCAAAACACCATTATCACGGTATCTTTTTCGCCATTTACCAGCGAATGATCTTATCCTACTTTTACCAATCATTTCCGGATCAAATCCAGCTTCAATAAATAGTTGCTTAGCCGTTTTTGAACCCAATGATTCTGAAACAAAGTAGCGTTTAAACTCATCGGAATAAGTAATACTTTTCTCCGATACATTTTTAACGTATGGGTTTGCTTTTAAAATTTGAATTTGTTCTGGTGTAAATGTTAATTTTGACATTTATCCGCTCCTTTCTGCACGAAGTGCAAGTATTAACCTATTCTTCTTTATATCAGTATACAAAAATAGACCCTATAGAGAGCACCTTTTTTTGGTGTCCATTCTATAGGGTCCATTTTAGAATGAGAAGCTCTTTTTAATTTTGAAAAAATACTGATAAATGCAACATAATAATAGCCACTTGAACGATCCATTTTGTTATACTAGGGTTGTCAAGGTGTTAGTAAATAAAGTAATGAATAAAAAAAAAGAAGTAAGCATGCACGACACTTGGGGGAAAACAAATGAAAAGCGAAAAAAAAATAATAGTAGTCGGATCTGATGACTTGGCCTATCAGATTTGTTTATTGAGTATGGCCACTTTACAGTTAAAAGAAGTCTATTTGATTCCATCCTCAACTCAGCAAGACAATAAAATAGATGATTTGCAGTATGCTTCCAAATTGTTTTCTATGAGCAATCTAAAAATCGGTACTGAAAAAGATTATGCAGATGCTGAAATTTTAATTTTGACTGCTAGAGAGCCAAAACTTGAAAATGAACAGGAATCAGATTATATTAGGAGAAATATTTTATTGGTACGAAAAATCGTTAATCAAGCTATGGCTTCAGGGTTCATGGGACTAATTTTAGTTGCTAATGAGTTGAATGATTTATTTACATACTTAGTATGGAAATTTTCCGGTTTGCCCAAATATAAAATTTTTGGGATAGGGACTTATATCGATACGATCTATTTCCAAAAACTATTGAGTGAAACATTGGATGTTTCTTTTTGCGATGTTAAAGGTTATATTATTGGAGGAAGGGATCCGCTGCATAAATCTGCAGCTTGGAGTCGTTCAAGCATTGGGGGGAATTCATTGTTGGGATTAATGATGGATCCAAATACCGCTACTAGCCAAGAGAATATATTTGAAATTGAAGAGAAGCTGAGTAAACAGGACCAAATAAATGAAAATAGTGATTTAACGGTAACGACGGCGACAGCAGTACTCAAACTCGTACAATATATTATAACAGATGAAAAAGCTGTTGTTCCACTCGTCCATCTTATGGATATAGAAGAAATAAAAGATATACCTTTATCGATACCTGTTTTATTGGGAGAAAATGGAGTCAGGCAAATTAGTGGATTGAACTTTTCTGAAACAGAGCAAAAAAAATTATTGATGATTGCAAAAGAGATCAGGAGTCAGTTAGACTGGATAGAACAAGGGTAAAATATGGAGGATGAAATGGAAAAAAATTATAGTTATCCAATTGATTATGATTGGACAAAAGAACAAATGGAAGATGTAGTAAATGTTTGGCGTATGGTAGAATTAGCTTATGAAAAAGAAATTGATCGAGAAGAATTTTTAATGAAGTATAAGAAGTTTAAAAAAGTTATTCCTGCTATCGGTGAAGAGAAGAGATGGGGAAATAAATTTGAAGCACTTTCAGATTACTCTCTCTATCGTGTAGTAAAAGAAGCCAAAACAACGACTAAAAAAAAGATCCACTTGGGCGAAAGATAAGCTATTTATAAATGATTCTTTTCCTGATAAGTTACATCAAAATTATTTTTGAAAGGAAGTGAATTCTTTTGGATCGGTTTACAGAAAGAGATCAATTAATAAGAAAATGGATTTATGCTGCTGCTGCGACAATAAAAGAATCATTCGATGATGAATTAGATATCGAACGAAAATCAAATCGAAATGATCTAGTTACAAATATGGATAAAGCTATCGAAAAGCAGTTCATTGAAAAAATCCAACACTTTTTCCCTGGAGAACGTATCTTAGGAGAAGAAGGGCTTGGAGATGAGATTTCTCTTTTAGATGGCGTAGTGTGGATCATAGACCCCATCGATGGAACCTTGAATTTTGTTAAACAGCAGGATGATTTTGCCATTATGATAGCTATTTATGAAGATGGCAAAGGTCAATTAGGATATATTTATGATGTTATGCAAGATAAATTATATTCTGCTCGAACTGGTAAGGGAGCTTACTGCAATAAAAGACTGCTTCCTACTATTGAAGATAGACCTTTAAAAGAAGGTCTGGTGGCTATTAGCAGTGCTCTCATGTCAAAAGAAGAAGGGCTAGCTAGAACGGTTGGCAGAGCGAGTTCTGGCGTTCGTTTAATTGGTTCTGCAGGTATTGAAACAGCTCATGTTGCTTCAGGAAGATTGATTGGTTACTTGGCAGCAACTTTAGCTCCTTGGGATATTGCTGCAGGCAAAATAATTGCTGAAGAAGTTGGATTGATCTATACAAAGCTAAATGGAGATAAGGTTGATTTGTTACAAAAAACCCCTGTGCTAGTTGCTTCTCCTACAGCTCATAAAGAAATTATCGAACTTTTGAAAAGCCAAAAAATATAGAATAATTAGAAAAAATTTACTCAGCTACTCAATTTATGTGGATAATCACCTACTAAATGTAGATGTGAAACATGTAATAAATAAATCGCTTTCAATAAAAAAATACCTTTATCTTCTCTTTTTTCTTTCCAAATGCTTCTATAAGTGTTAGAATAGATAAGTTGATAGTTGTCTTCATAAGTTTTCAATGCGTTTTCATCAAATAATTGCAAAAAAACTTATGGATAGTTCAAGTGCAAAAAAAAAGGTATTGGACAAATTTTTATTCGTAGATAGCGATTCAGTAGCATTGAAATAACTAGAAGAATCTTGGAGGAATACATTAATGAAAAGAAGAGAAAATCTTAGAAATATAGCTATTATTGCCCATGTCGACCACGGTAAAACAACCCTAGTTGATGAATTACTAAAGCAATCAGATACATTAGAAGGACATAGTCAATTATCAGAACGTGCAATGGATTCAAATGCATTAGAGCAAGAACGTGGAATCACGATCTTAGCTAAAAATACTGCTGTTAGATACCAAAATACTAATATCAATATCTTGGATACACCAGGACATGCTGACTTTGGTGGAGAAGTTGAACGTATCATGAAAATGGTAGATGGAGTTATTTTAGTTGTCGATTCTTATGAAGGAACAATGCCACAAACACGATTCGTATTGAAAAAAGCTTTGGAGCAAAATTGTGTTCCTATTGTTGTTGTAAACAAAATTGATAAAGATTCAGCTCGTCCAGCAGAAGTAGTTGACGAAGTATTAGAATTATTTATTGAATTAGGTGCTAATGATGATCAATTAGACTTTCCAGTTATCTATGCTTCAGCAATGAATGGAACATCTAGTTTATCAGATGATAAAAATGATCAAGAACCAACAATGAACTATATATTTGATACGATTCTTTCAGAAATCCCTGCTCCAATCGATAACTCTGACGAACCTTTACAATTCCAAGTATCATTATTAGATTACAATGATTATGTTGGACGTATTGGTATCGGACGTGTATTCCGTGGAACAATTAAAGTTGGAGATGCTGTAACTTTAAGTAAATTAGATGGTTCAACTAAAAACTTCCGTGTAACAAAACTTTTAGGATTCTTTGGTTTAGATCGTGTTGAGATCCAAGAAGCTAAAGCAGGAGATTTAATTGCTGTTTCGGGTATGGAAGATATCTTTGTTGGAGAAACCGTAACACCAGTGGATCACGTTGATCCATTACCAATTCTTCACATCGACGAACCAACATTGCAAATGACTTTCTTAGTAAACAATTCTCCTTTCGCGGGTCGCGAAGGTAAATGGGTGACTTCACGTAAAATTGAAGAACGCTTAATGTCTGAATTGCATACGGATGTTTCATTACGTATTGAAAATACTGATTCTCCAGATGCCTGGATCGTTTCAGGACGTGGAGAATTACATTTGGCAATTCTTATCGAAAACATGCGTCGCGAAGGTTATGAATTGCAAGTTTCTCGTCCAGAAGTTATCTTGAGAGACTTTAATGGTGTTCAATGTGAACCATTTGAATTAGTTCAAATCGATACTCCTGAAGAATACATGGGTTCAATTATTGAATCTCTAAGTGCTCGTAAGGGAGAAATGAAAGATATGGTCAATAACGGGAATGGTCAAGTTAAATTGACTTTCCTAGCTCCAGCCCGTGGATTGATCGGTTATTCTACAGAATTCCTTTCAATGACTCGTGGATATGGAATTATGAACCATACATTTGATCAATACTTGCCACGTTTGAAAACTAAAATTGGTGGACGTCGTAATGGGGCATTAGTTTCAACTGAAACTGGTAAAACAACAACTTATGGTATCATGGGTGTTGAAGATCGTGGAGTAATCTTTATCGAACCAGGTACTGAAATTTATGAAGGTATGATCGTTGGAGAAAACGCTCGTGATAATGATATTACTGTAAATATCACGAAAGCTAAACAAAAAACTAACGTTCGTTCTGCTAATAAAGACCAAACTAACGTAATTAAAGCACCTCGTCATTTAACACTTGAAGAATCATTAGAATTTATAACAGATGATGAGTATTGTGAAATCACTCCTGAAAGTGTTCGTTTACGTAAACAAGTATTAAACAAAAGTGAACGTGAAAGATCAGCTAAGAAAAACAAATCTTCACAAATCTAAATCTAAAATTAAAAAGACAGATTTCCAAAAATGTGTAAATCATTTTTGGAAATCTGTCTTTTTTTATAGAAAGCCTTCATTAAATAAGTTACGTCGATTGTAAGATTAAGCTATACAAATAAAAAAGCCATTCGTGATACACTCTAATTGTATTTCCAACCACAGAAAACAAGGAGTGATCACGAATGACCTATACCCATATTACCATGGATGAACTAGTGATGATAGAAGCTTATTACCACCAAGGTGTTCCAGTTGCTAAAATAGCTACTTACTTGAATCGTACTCGTACACCGATTAATAATGTTATCAGGTTCTTCAAAGCAGGACACACAGCTTTCGACCATTACCTACGGTATAAAAAAAACAAGAAACAGTGTGGACGCAAAAAAATTGATTTACCAAAAGAACAACAGCTTTATATCAAGCGAAAAGTAGCTGAGGGCTGGACGCCGGATGTCATTATTGGCCGTAAAGAAATGACAATAGACTGTTCCGTACGAACACTTTATAGGCAGTTTAAAGAAAGAATATTCGATGAAGTTACACTCCCGATGAAAGGGAAAAGAAAACCTAACGGACATCAAGAACGTAGAGGTAGACAAGCTTATAAACGAAATATCTCTGAAAGAATAATAGACTATCCCACATTTAAAGAAGAGTTTGGTCATATCGAAGGAGATACCATTGTAGGTGTTCACCACAAAAGTGCGGTTATTACTCTAGTAGAGATTTTATCAAAAGCTATCATTACCTTAAAGCCCAAAGGGCGTAAAGCCTGCGACATTGAGAATGCCATGAATCAATGGTTCCAAGCCATACCAAAAAATTTATTCAAATCCATTACGTTTGATTGCGGAAAGGAGTTTTCCAACTGGAAATCTTTGTGCAACCAACATGATGTCGCTATTTACTTCGCTGATCCTGGAACGCCTTCACAACGAGCTTTAAATGAGAATTCTAATGGACTTCTTCGAAAAGATGGATTGCCAAAAAAAATGGATTTCAACGAAGTTGACCAGACTTTCGTATCATCTGTTGCACACAAACGAAATAACATTCCAAGGAAGTCACTAAATTACCAAACACCGTTGGAAGTTTTTATGAGTTATATGGATGAAGATAGTTTGTATAGCTTAATTTGACAAATCAGATTATTAAATTAAATTACCACCCTTTGTTATTGTTGGATAGATATTTTGTTGCTATAATAACAGTGTTGCGAAAATAATCATTAGTTTAAGAAGACTAAATAATTTGTCAACACGAATAAAATTAGAGAATAAAGGAGGCTAAAGGCTTCTTCTAGCCGTAAATATGAAAAAATTCAAATACCTAGATTATTATATCTTTATTCCTTATTTAGTTTTATCCATAATAGGGATCTTAATGGTCTACAGCGCTAGTAGTTATATTGCCATTAGCCAGTACGATGACTCCCAACGTTATTTTATCAGACAAGCATTTTTTGTCTTTCTGGGTTTAGTCACTAGTATGGTTGTTTTTTTATTCAAATATAAATTATTGAAAAATAAACGCTTTTTAATAGTTGCTAGTGGTTTGGTCGCACTACTGCTTCTTTACTTGTTCTTTTTTGGGAAAGTCACAAATGGAGCAAAAGGGTGGATATTTATTTTGGGTTTTGGGTTCCAACCGGCTGAGTTTGCAAAAATAGTCGTTATTTGGTATTTTGCTTATATTTTTTCAAAGAAGCAAAATCAGTTAGTGCATAATTTTAAGGAGACCGTTACTCCACCATTAACACTTTTCGGATTTTATTTGTTATTGATTCTCTTGCAACCTGATGTAGGTGGAGCTGCCATATTACTTGTTACTGGAACTATTATGATTTTAGCAAGTGGCGTTTCAACAAAATTAGCAGCAGCTGTTGGAACAATAGGAATCGCTTTAATAGGGGGCATACTTGCTCTTGTACGTACGTTTGGCATGAGTTTGCCATTAATAGAAAAATACCAATACGATCGTTTCTTAGCTTTTTGGGATCCGTTTGCTGTTTCTGAAAGTGCGGGACTTCAATTAGTAAATTCATATTATGCTTTAAGACGTGGAGGACTCTTCGGAGTAGGAATCGGAGAGAGCATCCAGAAAACGGGTTATCTTCCTGAGCCGTATACAGACTTTATCATGTCTATAATTGGTGAAGAGATGGGATTGCTCGGTATACTGGTCATTGTTGGTTTATTTGGTCTATTGATTTTACGGATCTATTTAGTCGGCATTAGAGCAAAAGATTCATTTGGAGCGTTGATTTGTATAGGGATCGCAACTATGTTATTAGTCCAAGGACTTGTTAATCTGGGCGGAGTTATAGGTTTGATGCCTATAACTGGAGTAACCTTTCCTTTTATCAGCTACGGAGGATCAAGTACGATCGTGCTGACTATTTCTATTGGCTTAGTTTTAAATGTTAGCGCAGCGGATAAAAAAAACGATAATTAGGAGTGACATAATGAAAAAAGTATTAGTAGCAAATCGTGGTGAAATTGCCATTCGTATTTTTCGAGCATTAACAGAGTTAGCTATTGAAACGGTGGCAGTGTATGCACAAGAAGATGAAGGTTCTGTTCATCGTTTTAAAGCGGATGAAGCTTATTTGGTTGGAAAAGGTAAAAAGCCGATTGATGCTTATTTAGATATAGAAGACTTAATTCGTATTGCCAAAGACTCAGAAGTGGATGCCATTCATCCAGGATACGGTTTTTTATCTGAAAATATTGACTTTGCTAGACGTTGTGAAGAAGAAAATATTATTTTTATTGGACCTAAACTTCATCACTTAGATATTTTTGGGGATAAAATTAAGGCTAAAGAAGCGGCAATTGCTGCCGGTATTCAATCTATTCCAGGATCTGACGGACCAGTCGCTGACTTAGAAGGCGTTAAAGCATTCGGAAATAAATACGGCTACCCAATTATCATCAAGGCTGCACTTGGTGGAGGCGGACGTGGAATGCGGGTTGCCAACAGTGAAGCAGATGTAAAAGATAGTTTTGAACGAGCAAGAAGTGAAGCTAAGGCAGCATTCGGTAGTGGTGAGATTTACGTTGAGCGTTATATACAAGATCCCAAGCATATAGAAGTCCAAATTTTAGGTGATGCGCATGGGAATATCGTGCATTTATATGAAAGAGACTGTTCTGTTCAACGACGCCATCAAAAAGTTGTTGAAGTCGCTCCTTGTGTGTCTATCTCAGAGAAGTTAAGAATGGAAATGTGTCATTCAGCTGTGCAATTAATGGAACACGTAGGTTATGTGAATGCCGGAACAGTTGAATTTCTATTAGAAGGGGACAACTTTTACTTTATCGAAGTTAATCCTCGCGTACAAGTTGAACATACCATTACTGAAATGATTACAGGAATAGATATTGTTCAAGCCCAAATCCTTATCGCTCAGGGCAAAGATTTGCATAAAGATATTCGAATACCACAACAAAAAGATATCCCGTTGATTGGAGCAGCAATCCAATGCCGTATCACAACGGAAGACCCGATGAATAATTTCTTGCCAGACACTGGTAAAATCAATACGTATCGTTCACCAGGTGGATTTGGTATTCGTCTTGATGCTGGAAATGGCTTCCAAGGTAGTGTTGTGACACCTTTCTTTGATTCGCTATTAGTTAAGGCTTGTGTTCAAGCATCGACTTTTGAATTAGCTGTCCAAAAAATGGGACGCGCATTAAAAGAATTTCGTATTCGAGGTGTGAAAACAAATATTCCGTTTATGCAAAACGTTATCTCTCATCCTGTTTTTCTATCAGGTGAAGCTAAAACAACTTTCATTGATACGACACCTGAATTGTTTGAATTCTCAAAAGTTAGAGATCGCGGAAACAAAATGATGCAGTATGTTGGAAATATTACTGTTAATGGATTTCCTGGGATTGAGAAAAGGGACAAAAAATTCTTTACGCCAGCAAGAAAACCTGCAAAATTACTGACTTTAGAAAATGGGTATGAAAGTGCAAAAAATATATTAGATAAAAATGGTCCAGAAGCAGTCGTAGAATGGATCAAAAACAAACAAGAAGTATTGCTGACAGATACAACATTTAGAGATGCACATCAAAGCTTATTGGCTACTCGTGTGAGAACGCAAGACTTTTTGAACATCGCTGAAGAAACCCAAAAAGGCATTCCACAATTATTTTCTTCAGAGATGTGGGGAGGGGCAACATTTGATGTAGCTTATCGCTTCTTAAATGAAGATCCATGGGAAAGGCTGGCAAAATTGCGCAATAAAATGCCAGATACTTTACTGCAAATGTTATTCAGAGGATCAAATGCGGTCGGATACCAAAATTATCCCGATAATGTCATTGAAGCTTTTATCCAACAAGCAGCCCAAAATGGTATTGATGTATTCCGTATTTTTGACAGCCTAAATTGGATCCAACAAATGGAAAAAAGTATTCAAAGTGTGCGCGACAATGGAAAGATCGCTGAAGCAGCAATCTGTTATACCGGGGATATTAACGATCCCACAAGAGATAAATATACAATAGAATACTATAAAGATATGGCAAGAGAATTAGAAAATCAAGGTGCTCATATAATTGCAGTAAAAGATATGTCTGGGATATTAATGCCCCAAGCGGCATATCGATTAATTAGTGAATTAAAAGCGACAGTAAATGTACCAATTCATTTACACACACATGATACCAGTGGAAATGGAATATTCACCTATGCTGCTGCAGTAAAAGCAGGTGTGGATATCGTAGACGTCGCTATGAGCGCTATGAGTGGTGCAACTAGCCAACCAAGCATGAATAGCTTGTATTATGCCTTAGTAAATGCAGATAGAGCTCCAGATATTTCAATCGAAAACGTTCAACAAATCAATCATTATTGGGAAGATATTCGTTCACATTACAGCGATTTTGAAGTAGGGATCAGTGCGCCCTCGACTGAAGTCTATCAACATGAGATGCCCGGTGGACAATATACTAATTTACAACAACAATCTAAAGCAGTAGGCTTAGTAGAACAATGGGATGAAGTTAAAACAATGTATGCAACAGTTAACCAAATGTTTGGCGATATCGTTAAAGTAACACCTTCATCAAAAGTCGTTGGTGATATGGCTTTATTTATGGTTCAAAATAAGTTATCAGAAGAAGATGTTTATGAAAAAGGCATGTCTATTGATTTCCCTGAATCTGTTATTAGTTTCTTCATGGGAGACCTAGGACAACCTACTGGTGGTTTTCCTGAAAAACTACAACGCATTGTACTAAAAGATAAGAAACCAATTACTGTTCGCCCTGGTAGTCTAGCTAAACCAGTTGATTTTAACGAAGCCAAAAAAGAACTAGCTGAAAAAATACAAACAGAGCCAACCCAAGAAGATGTGCTCAGTTATATTATGTACCCACAGGTCTTTTTAGATTACCGTAAAAATCTTGAAAGTTTTGGTGAAGTAACATTACTGGATACGATGACCTTTTTCCATGGTATGCGAACTGGGGAATCTATCGAAGTTCAGATTGAAAAAGGGAAAACATTGATCATAAAGTTAAATCAAATTGGAGAACCAAATTCTGAAGGGATGCGTATCCTATATTTCGATTTAAATGGTCAAGGAAGAGAAGTAGTCGTAAAAGATCATAGTATCACAAGTACAAAATTGGTTCGGAAAAAAGCGGAACCTACAAATAAAGAACATATTGGTGCAACAATGCCAGGTTCTGTTCTTGAAGTACTGGTCAAAAAAGGGGATCGAGTGATCCAAGGTCAGCCAATTATTATAACGGAAGCCATGAAAATGGAAACGACCATTAAAGCAAATATAGAAGGAATTATTGATCAAATTTACGTTGAGGACAACGATGTTATTGAAACGGGAGATTTATTGATTGAAATCAAAGCCAAATAGATTTTAAATAGTGAAGAATCGGACTAAGAAAGAGCTTATTTAAATAAGAAATATAGCAAGAATAGTAGTCTAGAATTCTTTAGCTACCAAATTGAGGAGGCTAAATGAGTGAAGACATTTTTAAGAGCTATGCCGCTGGTTTTTATTATGCTTCTTATTGTTTACTGGTTACCGGAAGTTATTTCAAAAAATCCAACGGATATTATCACACCAAAAGAAGAAAGTGAATCCATTCAATCCGAATCTTTTGACTATCAAACAACTGATTTAGAACCGGAACAGCTTCCCGTTTTAGGGTTAGGCGGTTATATAGGTAAAAATGTTGAAAGTTTCACAGAAAATTTTGGGGATCCAAAACGAATAGATCCAACGATATATGGTGATGAACAGTGGATATTTGGAGAACATGAAACAGATTATATCCAATTAGGCGTTAAAAATGGAGTAATAACAGATTTATTTGCATTGGGATCTGATTTAAATGTTGCTCCCTTCGAAATTGGTATGTCTATTACAGAAGTATTTCAAATTGCTAGTTTTTATCCAACTTATTCTGTTGAGAGTCAAGATAAACAAGTAACTTTAGAATTAACAGAAAGCGACTTGAATTATCGTCCTTTGATTGCTTTTGATAACCAAACATTCGCAGTATTGATGATGGATCGTTCAACGAACCAGATTACTGCTGTTCGTTATTTAGATGCTTCGTCCTTGCTTCGTTTAGGAGTGTATGATGATGGTTCTGTAGTAAATGATGATGATTCTATAGATATAGATGAAGCCAATCAAAAAGCAATCAGCGAAGCCAACAAAAAGCAGGTATACGAGATATTAAATATATTGCGCCAAAGGTATGAACTTTCTGTATTAAACGCGAGTGAAGCTCTATCTGAAGCAGCTCAAACTATCTTTATAGATCAAGAGATGCAACTTACTCTTGATGGGGATGCACAATTGGAAGAAGAAGGCAGCTTTGCTGAAACTAGCGGTTTATCCTCTACTGAAACATATATCCTTGATGATAGGTCTAGATACGTTGAAGATAATACAAATCAAGAGTTCCAACCTCTCACGAGTGAGCAAATAGAACATACTTTACAAAAAACGAATTTAGAACTAGATGAGGTGCGTATTTTGTATTCCAATCAGAAAACCGATATGACTTGGTTAGTAACGAATTGGCTCACACTTGAGATTGAACGGAAATTTCTAATGGATGCTAGAATGACAGAGATTGGGGTAGCCTATCGCGGTAATGATATCTTACTTATTCTTCATTAAGATTTAAAAAAAGATTTAAAAAATTTCAACACATTAGGCAAAGGTCAACAACAAAAAGGAGGAAAGACATGGAGTTAACTACAAATGAAAGACAAGGAATCATAGTTTGGGTATATAGTTTAAGGCATTTTAAAACACTTAAACGTTTTGGGTTGATTCATTATGCTTCCCGACGGATGAAATATGTTGTTATGTACATCAATCAATCCGATGTAGAAATGACGCAAAAAAAATTAAACGAACTACATTTCGTTCGAAAAGTAGAACTGTCGTATAGACCTTTTATTAATTTAGATTTTAAAGATTTCTTTGGAAAAGAAAAAAAAAGTTCTAATAAAGAACATTCTAATAAAGAAGATATTGAAGAAAACAAATCTAGCGAGGCTGTCTTTTAATCACAAATGCTGAATAAGTCGGTATATTATCGGCTTGTTTAGCATTTAGTATTATGGAAGCTGTTTCTGTTTATAGCGTAAACTAGATAACGAAAGGAAGATTAAAAATGCGAATTATTACAGGTGAATACGGAGGCAGAAAATTAAAAGCTGTTCCTGGAAACAATACAAGACCAACGACAGATAAAGTAAAAGAATCTATTTTTAACATCATAGGACCGTATTTTGACGGAGGAGCTTGTTTGGATTTATTTGCTGGGAGCGGAGGTTTAGCAATCGAAGCTGTTTCTCGAGGTATGGATAAAGCTGTATTGATTGATCAAGATCCTTTAGCTATTAAAACAATCAAAGAAAATATAAACGTAACAAAAGAACCTGGAAAATTTGATGTCTATCGAAATGATGCTAATCGTGCTATAGATCTACTAAAAGGCAATAAAAAATTCGATCTTTTATTTTTAGATCCCCCATATGCTAAGCAAGAAATTGAAAAACAAATCGAAAAAATAATAGATTCTGGTTTATTAAATGATGAAGCCATTATCATTTGTGAGGTAGATAAGCGTACTCACTTAAAAGAAAAAATTGGAGCAGCAACAGCCTACAGAAATGAAATTTATGGAGCAAGTCAAATCGTCATGTATGAATATGTTAGTAATACGGAGGAGACAAATGAATAGAATAGCTCTGTTTCCAGGAAGTTTTGACCCATTTACTAATGGACATTTAGATACTGTAGAAAGAGCTTCAAAGTTATTTGATCAAGTCGTAATAGCCGTTTCGACTAATACGTCGAAGAATGCTCTATTTTCTTTAGAAGAAAAAATGACTTTTATAAAAAATGCAGTAGAACATATTGAAAATATAAGTGTAACAGAGCATAGTGGTGGGCTGACTGTTGATTTAGCAAAAAGAATAGGTGCAGTAACTTTGTTAAGAGGGTTACGGAACAATGCCGATTTCGAGTACGAATCAACTATTGCGGCAATGAATAAAGTTCAACATCAGGAAATAGAAACGATATTTTTAATGTCAAATGAAAAATATCGTTTCTTAAGTTCAAGCTTGATCAAAGAAGTAGCGATGTTCGGAGGAGATGTTTCCAGTCTCGTCCCAATAGGTGTTAATGAAGCCATAAAAAGAAAGTATAAAAAGTGAAAATGATTAATTAGTGAGTAAATTTATGCACACAAAGGATGAATGAAATGAACAACAAAGAAAGAAAAAATCGTAAGAGTCTCTTTATTGTGTTGATTGTGTTCATTCTTGCTGGAATGTTTATGCCTATACCGTATTATATAGAAGGACCTGGTTCGGCTGTTCACTTAAATGAATTGGTAGAGGTCAACAACGAAAAAGATCAAGAAGAAGGTCATTTTATGTTGACCACTGTTGCTATTCGAAGAGCTACTCCTCTGACATATTTTATGAAGTACATGCCTTTTCATGAAGGACTGACTAAAGAAAAACTTTTTGGTACGGGTACTTCTGATGCAGAGTATACAAATCTACAAAATTATTACATGACCAGTTCAATTAATTCGGCTGTTGAAATGGCGTATGATGCAGCTGGAAAAAGCTATCAATTGACGTATAATGGCGTTTATATCATGTCCGTCTTAGAAGGTTCTAATTTTGACGGGAAGTTAGAAATCGGGGATACGATTCTTTCTCTTGATGGACAGTCTTTTGATAGTTCAGTTGAATTTATCGAATACGTGCAACAACAAAAGGTTGGTCAAATAATCGAAGTAGCCTATGAGCGTAACGGCGAAAAACAAACGACTTCCGATAAACTAATGGAAATGAAAGAAACTAAAAAAGCAGGTCTAGGTATCTCTTTAGTAGATAATACCTCAATTAAAACCGATATTCCGGTAGCTATAAATGCTGGAGAAATTGGTGGTCCATCTGCCGGCTTTATGTTTGCTCTACAGATTTATACGCAATTGGTCGACAAAGATCTGCGTGAGGGGAACGAAATTGCTGGTACTGGAACGATAGAATCAGATGGGACGATTGGCCGGATCGGTGGGATCGATAAAAAGGTTGTTGCGGCTAGTGATGAAGGAGCAACAATATTTTTTGCTCCAGACGACACTATTGATCCAGTAATACAAGATAATTATCCTGAAATGACCTCTAATTATCAAGAAGCACTTAAAGCGGCAAAAGAAATTGATACAGAAATGAAAATTATACCTGTTAAAACATTCCAAGATGCAATTGATTATTTAGAAAAATTATAGTCGGTTAAATGCAACAAATAGATTCTAGAATAGGAAAGAGGGTTAGGACAAAAATGTCTTAGCCCTTTTTTGCTGATAAAAAAAGAATAGATTTTTGTTTATTTGCCAATAAATGGCGTAGTGCCTTTTAACCAATGATCTTCCAACCTATTTGACCATATTAAAAACGCAAAAATCAATTAAAGTGATTGGTTAAATGAAAAAAATATTTTTTACGTATATTAGATTTAGAAGAACTCAAAAAGGAGTTTAAGGAGATGTTGAAAACTGGCAAAGAGTGGTTAATTAAGCAACGTTTATTTATTGAAATAGGTATGCTTGGCTGCCTGATCCTCAGTATAGTGGGCATCAGTTTTCTGTTTTTTAAAGATGCAAATTCAGTAAAAGAACCCTCAACTATGATGAGTTATTTGGAAAGTGAAAATCAGAGTCAGAGTTCAATAGAACTGAATCAAATAGATCAAAGTTCAACAAGCCAAACAGAAAAAATTTATGTGGACGTCAAAGGTGCAGTTTACCTTCCAGGAGTGTATGAAGTGACAAATGATATGCGCCTAATTGATGCCGTTAATTTAGCTGGAGGTTTTAGTGATAAGGCTGATCAAAAACCAGTAAACTTGTCGTTAAAATTAACAGACCAGATGGTTATATTTATTCCGGAGATCGGAGAAGTTGGAGCAGAGGAAACAGTCCAAGAAACTTCCGCACCTTCACTGGAAGCAAACATTGTTACAGTAACTGAAAATACAGAGGAAATGACAAATTCTGCAAAAGTGAACATCAACCTTGCAGACGCAATTCAGTTGCAGCAACTATCGGGGATAGGAGAGAAAAAAGCAGAACAAATTGTGAGTTATAGACAAGAAAATGGTTCTTTTCAGACAATTGAAGACTTGAAAAATGTGTCCGGCATTGGTGAAAAAACTTTTGAAGCATTAAAAGCGAGCGTGACAGTGGGCAATGATTAAAGAACGCAACGGTTAAAAATGAAGTGTTGAAAGTCTTAACGGCCTTTTGTATACTTGAGAAAATAGGTAAAATAAAAAAATTAAACAGATAAATTAGTAGGAGGATGAATATGGCGGAACGCATACCTTGGGATCAATATTTTATGTCTCAAAGCTTATTGTTGTCTTTACGAAGTACATGTACTCGTTTAACTGTCGGAGCAACAATTGTAAGAGAAAAAAGGATCATTGCAGGAGGCTACAATGGGTCGGTCAGCGGAGATGTACACTGCATAGATGAAGGCTGTTATGTAGTTGATGGTCATTGTCTGCGAACTATTCATGCTGAAATGAATGCGATTCTTCAATGTGCAAAATTTGGAGCACAAACTCAAGGTGCTGAAATATATGTTACTCATTTTCCTTGCTTGCAGTGCACAAAAATGATTATCCAAGCCGGTATAACAAAAATAAATTATTTAGAAGATTACCATAACAACGCTTATGCAGTGAAGTTGATTGAACAAGCCCATGTTCAATGTCAAAAAGTCGCACTTCCAAAAGATTTTTTCCAACAACTAGATTTCAATACCAATATCCAAGCTAGTTTAAGCCGTAGTGATGGACACACACCTATTCAATAGTTGAAAGGATATGTCCTTTTTCCAGCCATTTCCTGTTTATTGTGTACTATTATTATGTTAACGACTCATTGGTTAAGGTTTTTATTGCTCTTTTTTTGGCTGATTCGATTAGTATGTACACGTAAAAAAAATATAATTGTTTATTCTTGTTTACTAATGATTGTGACAATTTTTTTTGTAGGATTAGAAAAAGATAACAACCAAACGAACCTTCTAGCAGAGGAACAATCATTTTTGATTGAACTTGATCCAAATAAGTTGAAGATCGATGGAGATCAACTTCAATTTTATGGTAGAGTTAAAGAATCTGGAGAAAAGGTAAATCTTTCTGAAAAAATCGTTGTTTTTTATCGCCTATCTACTGAAGCAGAAAAAAACAGTTGGGAGAAGCAACGAAAAGTAGAGGATTTTATAGTGACGGGTTCATTAAGTAAGCCTGAAAAAAATAGAAACTTAAATCAATTTGATTACCAAAGTTATTTGCACCAAAATAAAATTCATTGGACATTACAGGCTGAAACAATCGACACTCGTTCTGAAATCCAGAAAAATTTTTTTTTTGATAAACTGAATTTAAAAAACATAAGACAGGCTATTTTAGCTCATATTGAAAAAGAAACAACAGTTATGGTTTCAAGTTATATCAAAACACTTCTATTTGCCGACACTAGTTCTATTGACGATCAAGTGATGAATGGGTATAAACAAATTGGCATTATTCATTTGTTGAGTATTTCTGGTCTGCACATCCAATTTTTCATAGCAGGATTAACGTATATTCTCTGGCGGATTGGTGTTACTCGAGAGAAAACGTATTTATTTTTATTATTTTTTCTACCCATATATGGAAGTTTAACTTACTGGGGAACAAGTATATTTAGAGCTATTGTGATGAGTTTGATCAGTCAAACTAGTTCACGCCTTGGCAAACCTATTTCAGGTCTTGATGCATGGTCATGGACGTTAATTATCGGTCTTTGGATAGATCCTTATCAAATTTTTTCTATCGGCTTTCAATTGAGCTATTTACTGAGTTTAACATTGATTCTATTTTCAAACTCTTTATTTAATCAATCAAAATTCAATAGTGTAAATAGTTTGTGTATTTCTTTTATTTTGACTCTTATTTCGATTCCAATTCTCAGTTTTCATTTCTTTGAATTTTCATGGCTAGGAATGTTTACAAATTTGATTTTTGTTCCTTTGTTTACTTGGATCATTATGCCTTTGATCATTGTACTTTTTATTAGTTCCTATCCGCTGTCAGGAACGCAATGCTTTCATTTTCTTATAAGTGTAACAGAAGGTTTGTTGAGGATAATTGAATGGTTGGTTTTAAAAATCAAGCTCTTCCCATATGGGACTTTCGTTACAGGGAAAGTTCCCACTGGTCTATTCATTTTGGTAATAGTCGTACTGATTATTTTTCTTATAGCATTGGAAGAGCAAAAAAAAATAAAACGGTCAATTATTTTGCTGACCCTTGTTTTTACTGTTTTTATTTATTACCAAAAATATAATCCTTTTGGAGAAGTTCTCTTAATAGATGTCGGTCAAGGAGATGCTATTTTAATCAAGGAGCCTTTTGGGGCTGGTGTCTATTTGATTGACACAGGTGGGACAATAGCATTTGAAAAAGAAGAATGGCAAATAAGAAAGAATCAGTCAACTGTGGCAAGCCGTGTTTTGATACCTATTATCAAGTCTTTAGGTTTAACACAATTAGATCAAGTTTTTATTACGCACGGTGACGAAGATCATATGGGTGAATTAAAAGAATTAGCTCAGAATATTGAAGTGAAAGAACTGATTTTTCCTGTAGGTACAACAAAAAAACAGTTATTTCATGATGTAGCACAAACGTTAGAAAGAAATGAAACACAACTAAGGGCAATTACGGCTGAAAATACGAAAAAGCAACTTTTTGGTCCATCTTTAGCAGTATTATGGCCAGTAAAAGCTGGAGAAGGCGGAAACAATGATTCATTAGTGCTGTATGGAGAAATAGGAAGCTACTATTGGTTGTTTACTGGAGACATCGAAGAAGCAGGAGAAGCAGAATTAGCAGCTTTCTATCCCAACTTAAGGGTAGATATTCTAAAGGTTGCACACCACGGAAGCCAAACATCGACTAGCGAGCAATTTATTCAACAAATGAAACCAAAAATAGCATTAATTTCATGCGGATTAAACAACCGCTACAATCACCCTAATGGCGAGGTATTAGAACGAATGGCTGATTTGAATACGATTGTTTACCGAACAGACTTACAGGGCAGTTTTAGGTATACGTATTCAAATCGTTTAAGTGGTATGATAGAAAAAGATTTTCAAACGATTCTAAAATAATTCATTAATAGTCTTGCAAAATAATTTAATGCTTTGTACCATAGAGAGAATACAAGAAAGCGGTGGAACAGAGTGAACTTTGTATCAGAATTAGCAAAGATAAAAAATGGGACTATTGCCCGTATTTATGTGGTACTAGGAACAGAGTCGTACTTAGCAAATGTAGCTAGGAAAACGCTACTTGATTCTTTATTAAAAACAGAAGAAATAGAACTGAACTATGGTGCATACGATATGGAAGAAATATCTATCGGCACAGCCTTAGAAGATGCAGAATCTATTCCATTTTTTGGCGACCGACGCGTTGTCTTTGTGGATAGGCCTTTTTTCTTAACAGGTGAAAAAACAAAATCAAAGTTAGAGCATGATTTGAAATGGTTAGAGAATTACTTAACTCATCCTTCTGAGTCAACCACACTTGTATTTTTTGCTCCATATGAAAAATTAGATGAGCGTAAAAAAATAACTAAATTACTAAAAAAAACAGCCACAATACTCGAAGTTAATGCCTTGTCAGAAAAAGAGATGCGTAAATATCTCAAGGATACGATTGCAAATGAAGAGTACCGTTATTCTCCAGAAGCGTTTGAATTATTTATTCAATTAACGGATGCTAAATTATCGGTAGCGATGGGAGAGTTACCGAAACTTTTTCTTTATGCACAGGACACTAAATTTATTACAAAGGAAGCTGTTCAAGAATTAGTAGCTAAATCGCTAGAACAAAATATTTTTGCGTTAAATGAATATGTCTTGAAAAAAAATGTAGGACAAGCGCTTAACTTATATCAAGACCTGTTGTTGCAAAAAGAAGACCCAATCAAAATAAATGCAATCATGACTTCTCAATTTCGATTGTTGATCCAAGTTAAAATTTTAGAAAAAAAAGGCTATCAGCAAGGAGATATTGCTAAACAGTTAAAAACGCATCCTTACCGTGTGAAGCTAGCTGTTCAGCAGATGAGGAAAATTGAGGAATACGCACTAGTTGAAGCTTATAACGGATTGATTGATGCTGAGTATCGTTTGAAAACAGGAAAAGGCGATAAAGAAATGCAGTTTGAACTATTTGTTCTGCAGTATGCACAAAAAAAGGTCAGTAAAAGAACATAGATATAGGAATTTAAGATGCTATAGCTATCAAGTAAAAAAACTTTACACATTTTTATTGCATTGAGAGATATCTTTATGTATAATTGAGTTTGTTGAAACAACTGGAATAAACTATTTTAAGTTGTAAATAATTGAAAGTGGGGTGAATCAAATGCCAAACATCGAAGCTGCAATCAAACGTGTTCGTACTTCTGAGAAATCAGCTGCACAAAACAACGTTCAAAAAAGTTCAATGCGTACTGCTATAAAAAAATACGTTCAAGCTATTGAAGCAGGTAACGAAAACTCTGAACAATTACTTAAAGAAGCAATCAAATCAATTGACATGGCTGCATCTAAAGGATTGATTCATAAAAATAAAGCTAACCGTGACAAATCTCGTTTATCTGCTAAATTAGTTAAATAAGAGGTCATTGTTATAAAGAGTCATAAAAAAAGTAGTAAGGTCCTGATTAGTCAGGCCTTACTGCTTTTTTATTTTGAGTATTTCGAGCATCAAAAGAAAGACTATAGTATTTAGGGTACTATCACGATCTGTTAACTGAATGAAGAAGCTGATCGAGTTTCCGATAGTAATTAAAATAAATTTTTCAATTACTTATGTAACCTTTAGCTAATTAGTTGTAAGAACACATGTTCAATGATAAGATAATAGGGTAGAATTAAAAACGATGTGTTTTACATTAGATAGGATCCGTTTTAGATTTAATAGAAGAGCAAGGAGGTACGTAAAATGCCAAAAGACCAATTTGAACTGGTTTCTAAATACCAGCCTAGTGGTGATCAGCCAGAAGCAATCAAAAAGTTAATTGCCGGTCTCGAAAAAGGTGAGAAAGAACAAACTTTATTAGGTGCCACAGGAACTGGGAAAACATTTACGGTCTCAAATGTAATTAAAGAAGTAAATAGACCAACTTTAGTTATTGCGCATAATAAAACTTTAGCAGGTCAATTATATGGAGAATTCAAAGAGTTTTTCCCCGATAATGCTGTAGAATATTTTGTTAGTTACTATGATTACTATCAACCAGAGGCCTATGTTCCTTCAAGTGATACTTTTATTGAAAAAGAATCAAGTGTCAATGATGAGATAGATAAATTACGTCATTCTGCTACAAGTTCTTTACTAGAAAGAAGAGACGTTATTGTAGTTGCTTCAGTTTCTTGTATTTATGGTTTGGTCAATCCAAAAGATTACCGAGACCATGTGCTTTCTTTACGTGTAGGTACTGAAATGAACCGAGATGAAATGTTGCGTCGATTAGTTGATATGCAATTTGAGCGTAATGATATCGATTTTCAGCGTGGACGATTTCGTGTTAGAGGGGACGTAGTAGAAATATTCTTAGCGTCGCGTGACAGCGAAGCGATACGTGTAGAGTTCTTTGGTGATGAAATCGATCGTATCAGAGAAGTAGATGTTTTAACAGGTGAAGTTAAAGCTGATGTTCAACATGTCCCTATCTTTCCAGCAACTCACTTTGTAGCCAATGATGAACAAACAAGGTCAGCTATTAAAAATATTCAAGAAGAACTGGAACAACGATTAAAGGTTCTTCGTGCTGAAGATAAATTAATTGAAGCACAACGGTTAGAGCAACGGACAAATTATGATTTGGAAATGCTATTAGAAATGGGTTATTGTTCAGGTATTGAAAATTATTCTAGGCACATGGATGGTCGTAAAACTGGAGAAGCGCCTTATACACTAATTGATTTCTTTCCAGATGATTTTCTAATTGTGATAGATGAGTCTCATATCACTATGTCTCAAATTAGAGGAATGTACAATGGCGATAGAGCTAGAAAAGAACAATTAATTGAATATGGATTCAGACTACCGAGTGCCTTAGATAATAGACCGCTTCGCTTGGAAGAGTTTGAGAAACATGTCAATCAAATTATGTACATTTCAGCAACGCCGGGACCATATGAATTGGAAAGAGCTCCAGAAGTGATCGAACAAATCATTCGTCCAACAGGATTGCTCGATCCAATCATAGAAGTACGTCCAATCAAAGGGCAAATTGATGATTTGATTGATGAGATAAATGAGCGTTCTGAAAAGAATGAGCGTGTCTTTATCACGACCTTAACTAAAAAAATGTCAGAAGATCTAACGGACTACTTAAAAGAAGTAGGGATCAAAGTTGCTTATCTACACAGTGAAATAAAAACGCTTGAACGAACAGAGATTATTCGAAATCTGCGTTTAGGCGTATATGATGTGTTGATCGGTATCAACTTACTACGTGAAGGTATAGATGTACCAGAAGTATCATTGGTTATTATTCTAGACGCGGATAAAGAAGGATTTCTGAGAAGCGAACGCGCACTTGTTCAGACAATCGGACGAGCCGCACGTAATGAAAATGGGAGAGTTATTATGTATGCAGATCGAATTACCGACTCCATGCGTGCAGCCATGTCAGAAACGGAAAGACGTCGTGAAACGCAAAAAGAGTATAACGAAAAATATGGTATTACTCCTAAAACAATCATCAAAGATATTCGCGATTTGATTTCAATCACCTCTGTGATAAAAGGAAAAGAAGACGGAGCATCAGGTATCGAGAATATCGCTAAAATGACTAGAGCACAGCGATTAGAAGTGATTGACGGTTTGGAAATAGAAATGAAACTAGCTGCAAAAGAATTAAACTTTGAAAAAGCGGCTAATTTGAGAGATATGGTATTAGAAATAACGGCTCAATATAAATTGAAATAAAATAATCTATCAAATAAAAACTTGCATTTTACTATAAATTCTAGTAAGATTTAAGAGTGTATTAAGCACAGACCTTCTACTTGGTAAAACGAATCACCAACGTCTACTCAGTAAGAGGAAAAATTGAGGAAAGAGGTGTTTAGAAATGTCAATTTCTAAAGAACGCAAAAATGAGATCATCAAGGAATACGCAATTCATGAAGGAGACACAGGTTCTCCCGAAGTACAAGTTGCTGTATTAACAGCTGAGATCAACCACTTAAACGAACACGCACGTGTTCACAAAAAAGACCACCATTCTTATCGTGGACTTATGAAAAAAATTGGTCACCGTCGTAACTTGCTTGCGTACTTACGCAATAAAGATATTACTCGTTACCGTGAATTGATTCAAAGATTAGGTCTACGTCGTTAATTTTTCGTAGTCTATTTAGAAGCGAGGTTCTAAGGAATCTCGCTTCATTTTGTTTGTAAAAGAAAAAGCTTTTTATTTTGTTGTCCATCCTACTATACAAATGTGAGTATTTAAATGAAATTGAATTTTGACATTTGTTTAGTAGTCTGTTTGGAAAAAACGAATAAAAGCTTCAAAAAAAGGAGAAATGCACACAATGACAGAGAAACAAGTTTTTACTAAAGAATGGGCAGGACGTACATTAACAGTTGAGGTTGGGCAATTAGCAAAACAAGCTAATGGAGCGACTTTGATTCGCTATGATGATACTGTCGTGTTAACTGCAGCAGTAGCTAGTAAAAAAGCGAAAGATGTCGATTTCTTTCCTTTGACTGTAAATTACGATGAAAAAATGTATTCAATTGGTAAAATCCCGGGTGGGTTCATTAAAAGAGAAGCACGTCCAAGTGAAAATGCTACTTTAACGGCTCGATTAATTGACCGTCCAATTCGTCCAATGTTTGCAGAAGGATTTCGTAATGAAGTTCAAATCACAAATACAGTCATGTCAGTAGACCGCAATTGTTCACCAACCTTTTCAGCAATGTTTGGTTCTTCTTTGTCACTTGCTATTTCTGACATTCCGTTTAATGGTCCTATTGCAAGTGTTGATGTAGGTCGTGTAGATGGAGAATATATTATCAATCCAACTGTTGAACAAGAAGCATTATCTGACATTCATTTAACTGTTGCAGGCACAAAAGAGGCCATTAATATGGTTGAAAGTGGAGCCGCTGAAGTTTCTGAAGAAGATATGTTAGGTGCTTTGATGTTTGGGCATAGAGCGATCCAAGAATTAGTTGCTTTCCAAGAGGAAATTGTAGCTGTTGTTGGGAAAGAAAAAATGGTTATCCAATTGTTGCAGATCGATGAAGAGTTAGAAAAAGAAGTAAATGACGCTTTTCAAGCTAAGATGGTAGCAGCTATCCAAACAGAAGAAAAATTAGCTCGTGAAGAAAATATTGAAGATACTAAAGACGAAGCAAAGGCTTTTTATGAGGAAAAATATCAAGAAAATGCTGAAATTAAACGGATCAATAAAGAAGTAAAACAAATTGTTGAAGACATGGAAAAAAATGAAGTGCGCCGTTTAATTACAGTCGATAAAATCAGACCAGATGGTCGTAAAATCGATGAGATCCGTTCTTTAGCTTCAGAAATTGGGCTTTTACCAAGAGCACATGGATCCGGTTTGTTCACACGTGGACAAACGCAAGCCTTGTCTATAGCGACTCTAGCTCCATTAGGCGAACATCAAATTATTGATGGTCTTGGAGTTGAAAACAGCAAACGATTTATCCATCATTACAATTTCCCACAGTATTCTGTTGGAAGTACCGGCCCCGCACGTGGACCAGGTCGTAGAGAAATTGGACATGGAGCATTAGGAGAACGCGCTTTATCACAAGTTATTCCAAGTGAAGAAGATTTCCCTTACATGATTCGCTTAGTTGCTGAAGTTCTTGAATCAAACGGTTCTTCATCGCAAGCAAGTATTTGTGCCGGAACATTAGCTTTAATGGATGCTGGTGTACCAATCAAGGCTCCTGTAGCTGGAATCGCAATGGGTCTTGTTAAAGAGGGCGAAAATTATACTGTCTTAACTGATATTCAAGGATTAGAAGACCACTTAGGCGATATGGACTTTAAAGTAGCGGGTACAAGCAAGGGAATTACTGCTCTTCAAATGGACATCAAAATTGAAGGTATCACGGAACAAATTTTAGAAGAAGCATTAACGCAGGCTAAAAAAGCTAGAATGGAAATTCTGAATGAATTGACGTCTACAATTGCTGAGCCGCATGAAGAATTAAGTGCATATGCTCCTAAAATTGAAATGATGCAAATCAAACCTGAAAAAATCAAAGTTGTTATTGGCCGCGGTGGCGATCAAATCAATTCAATCATTGATGAAACCGGCGTTAAAATTGATATAGACCAAGAAGGAAATATCAGTATCGCATCTGAAGATGCATCAATGATCAAACGTGCCAAAGAAATTATTGATGAATTGACAAAAGACATTGAAGTTGGAAAAGTTTACTCAGGAAAAGTGAAACGAATTGAAAAATTTGGGGCATTTGTTGATATTGCTAAAGGAAAAGATGGATTAGTCCATATTTCTGAATTAGCAAATGAACGTGTTGCCAAAGTCGAAGATGTTATCTCTCTAGGCGAACAATTTGATGTTAAAGTTATTGAAATCGATAAACAAGGAAGAATCAATCTTTCTCGTAAAGTGTTATTGGAAAGTGAAGAAAAATAAAAAAGTAAATAGAAAAAAGAGCTCAATTTGAAAAAATTGGGCTCTTTTCTTTTGATTTAGTTTACTTCGATTGATTTTAGCCATTCCGTTAATAGTTTAACAGTTTCTTCTTGCTGTTCTTCAGGTAAGATGCTGGCAGGTTTATCGCCTTCTTGGTTTCCATAATCACCAAATCCGGCATGGTTTCCGCCTTTAATAGTATGAAACGAAGTGGAGTCAGGTAAGTAATCTTTCCCTGATTGATAAGCCTGATTATCAATCAGTCCATCATTAGAACCAATAATCGAGATAACTGATATAGGCAGATCATCTAGCCGATTTTTTTCATCGGTGTAGCTGGCCAATAAAAAAACACCCTTTAATTGTTTAGAACTTGATTGATTTGCAAACTGGCTAGCCATGACACCACCTAAGGAATGGCCACCTATAACATAGTTTTCAATTTTTTCTTCAGCGATAATAGCACTCGCTTTATTTTTATCGGTAACAGCAAGGTTCAATGTATGTTTAACCAAATAAACAGGATAACCTTTCGCGGCAAGCTTAGCCGCAATCGTGCTATAACTTTTTTCTTCTACTAGACCTCCTTGGTAAAATAGGATAGAAGTTTCCTGTTGATCATTCAATGGGTAAAAAATAATCGATTCTTGCGTTTCCTTGACTGTGTATTGATTGGTAGATCGAGCTTCTTTTAAAGCTTCACTTAAAGGCTGGTAAGTCTTGTTGTGCACTAAAAATAGACCACCTAAAAGAATCAGCACTAACAGAACTAAACTAGCAATTAAAATTTTGTATCTAGACTTCATAAATGCTCCTTTCAAATTTATTTAAATGAGAGTATGTAAAAAAGTGTAGCATAATTTTGTTTTATTCGTTAGATAAATAAAACAAAAAAGAGCGAATAATCTACATTTGTATAAATTCCTTTGAAATTGTGCTAAAATATATATTGGGAGTACATGTGGTTAATAGATAAGATTAAAAAATGAAAATTGTAGTAGGAGAGATAAAAAATGAATGGATATACGATTGCAGTTGTGGGAGCAACTGGAGCGGTAGGAACAAAAATGATTCAAATGTTGGAACAAGCTACTTTTCCAATAAAAAGTGTGAAATTTTTAGCTTCTAAAAGATCTGCTGGAAAAAAGTTACTTTTTAAGGGTAAAGAAGTAGAAATTCAAGAAACAACAGCTAAATCTTTTGAAAATGTTGATATTGCATTATTTAGTGCGGGCGGATCAATTTCAAAACAATTTGCTCCTGAAGCTGTAAAATGCGGTGCAGTTGTCATTGATAATACAAGCGCATATAGAATGGATCCAGATGTTCCTTTAGTCGTTCCAGAAGTAAACGAAGAGGCTATCCGTTCTCACAAAGGGATCATAGCTAATCCAAACTGTTCTACTATACAATTAATGGTCGCATTAGAACCTATTCGTAAGCAATATGGATTAGACCGTATCATCGTTTCGACTTATCAAGCAGTCAGCGGGGCAGGTATTTATGCGATTAACGAAATGAAAGAGCAAGCACAACACATGCTAAATGGTGAACCATATGAAGCAGCTATTTTACCATCGGGCGGGGATAAAAAACATTTTCCAATTGCTTTTAATGCTTTACCTCAAATTGATTTATTTGCTGAAGATGGCTATACATTTGAAGAGTTAAAAATGATCAATGAAACGAAAAAAATTATGGGTGATAACAAAATAAAAGTTTCTGCAACATGTGTTCGTATTCCAGTTGTTTCAGGGCATTCAGAATCCGTATACATTGAAGTGAAAGAAGATGGAACTAGCGTAACGGCTATCCAAGAAATTTTGAGAAATGCTCCTGGTGTAGTGCTTCAAGATGATCCAGCTAACCAAATTTATCCAACAGCCTTGGAAGCAGAAGGCAAGAAAGAAACTTTTGTTGGAAGAATACGAAAAGATAGAGACGAAGACAAAGGTTATCATATGTGGATCGTTTCTGATAACTTATTAAAGGGTGCAGCTTGGAATTCTGTTCAAATAGCTGAAAGTTTATACAAACTAGGATTGATCAAAGAAAGAAACTAAAAAAGTTAAATTTAAAACGAAGGGTGATTTTAATGGATTTAAAAAAAGCTCGCATTATAACAGCTATGACAACTCCATTTAATGAACAAGGATCGGTTGATTATGGGAAATTAGAAAAATTGATCGATTTCTTGCTTGAAAATGGAACCGAAGGATTAGTTGTGGGAGGAACAACTGGAGAATCTCCTACACTAGCTCATGAGGAAAAAGTAGCATTATATCGTAAAACAGTTGAACTAACAGCAGGACGTGTTCCAATCATTGTCGGTACAGGATCATTTAATACGGCTGAAACGATTGCTTTTACAAAAGAGGTTGAAAACATTGCTGGCATCGATGCAGCACTAGTAGTGGTTCCCTATTACAGTAAACCCAATCAAGCTGGTTTATACGCTCATTTTGAAGCGGTGGCGGCTAGTACAACCCTACCAATCATTATTTATAATGTTCCTGGTCGTACGAGTGTGTCTATTGATCCTGAGACGACGATCAAACTTTCCACTATTAAAAATATCATTGGTGTGAAAGAATGTTTAGGTCTAGATGCTGTAAGTGAAGAAATCAAAAGAACTTCTGAAGATTTCTTAGTCTATACTGGTGAAGATGGAAATGCTTTTCCTGCAAAATGTATCGGGGCTACTGGTGTGATTTCTGTAGCTAGTCATGTTTTAGGGAATGAAATCTCTAAAATGTACGATTTTTTAGAAACAGGCTCTTTGGCTGAAGCGGCACAGATACACCGTGATTTGGTTCCAAAAATGAATAGTTTGTTCAGCGTCCCATCTCCGGCACCGGTTAAATTGGTACTAAATCATTTAGGAATTAATGTAGGCGGTGTAAGATTGCCGTTAGTGGCTTGTACGAAAGAAGAAGAAGAAGTTATATTGAAATCATTAAATTTAAAAAAATAAAAATAATAAATTGAAAGTAAGAGAGGTGAAGAAATGAGTACAATAAAAATTATCCCACTAGGTGGCGTGCGCGAAAATGGAAAAAATATGTATGCTGTTGAAGTGGACGAAGACATATTCGTTTTAGACTGTGGATTGATGTATCCTGAAACAGAATTACTAGGAATAGATGTAGTCATTCCTGACTTTAGTTATTTAGAAGAAAATAGAAATCGTGTTACTGGAGTATTTCTAACACATGGACATGAAGACGCAATTGGAGCATTGCCTTATTTTCTTCAAAAATTTGATGTTCCCGTATTTGGAACTGAACTAACGATAGCATTTGCAAAGTTATTTGTTGAAAAAGATAGTCAAGTAAGTACATTTGATGACTACCACATTATTGATGAAAATACTGAGATAGAATTTGGTGATGTAATTGCCAGTTTCTTCAGAACAACCCATACTATTCCTGATTCTGTTGGGATAGCTCTTAAAACAACTGAAGGAAGCATCGTTTATACAGGCGATTTTAAATTCGACCAAAGTGCTAAACCAATGTACCAAAGTAATTTATCCCGTATTGCTGATATCGGAAAAGACAATGTTTTAGCATTATTAAGCGATTCAAGCGAAGCTGAAAGTCCGGTTGAGAATATAAGTGATTTGAAAGTAGCAGAAGAAGTATTGGATACATTCCAAAATGCTAACGGCCGTATCATTGTTGCAAGCGTAGCGAGCAATATTTTGCGTATTCAACAAGTATTAGACGCTGCTCAAAAATCGCATAAAAAGATTTTTATCACTGGGAGTAATCTTGAAAAAATCGTTCAAATTGCAATGCAGTTGAATAAGCTTCAATTGCCAAGTGAAGATCTAATCGTCCCTGTAGCAGACATTGAAAAATACGATGATCAACAGATAGTTGTTTTGGAAACAGGAGCTACTGGTGAGCCTATTAAGACCTTATCGCGCATGGCGAAAGGGAAGCACACTCAAGTGAATATAAAAGAGGGCGACTTAGTTTATATCGTAACAAGCCCATCAACTGCAATGGAAGTAACCGTTGCCCAAACAGAAAATTTGATTTATCGAGCAGGCGGAACGGTAAAACATATTTCAGATAATTTGAAAGCATCTGGTCATGCTACTCCTAATGATTTAAAATTAATGATCAACTTGATCAAACCAACTTATTTCATTCCGGTTCAAGGACAATATCGTATGCTTTCTGCACACGCAAAACTTGCACATGAAGTAGGAATGTCATACAAAAATATTTTTATTCCAGGTAAAGGCGACATCATGGAATACAAAAATAACCGTATGCATGTAGCAGGTCAAGTGACTGTTGGTAATACGATGGTCGATGGTATTGGAATAGGCGATATTGGGAATATTGTTTTACGCGATCGTAAATTGCTATCAGAAGATGGTATATTCGTAGCGGTAGTTACTATTAATCGCAGAAAGAGTAAAATTATCTCAGGTCCTGAAGTTATGACTAGAGGGTTTGTATATGTTAAAGATAATACTGATTTAGTCAATCAAAGCAATGAGATTATTAGAAAAGTAGTCGAAGAGAATTTAAGCCGAAAAGAATTTGAATGGAGTCGTCTCAAACAAGAAATTAGAGATGCTTTAAATAAACATCTTTTTGAACAAACACGTAGACGTCCAGTTATTCTACCAATTATTATGGAAACAAGTTCACGTAACCGCAGAAATTAATTAGACGAAAAAACTCTCATTTCCTTTAAAAGGAAATGAGAGTTTTTTTGTTAGGTGGCAGAAAAAAGGAGCATTCACAAAAATGTGAATGCTCCTTAACTGTGTTCATTGAAAGATTATTTTGTTACGCCTTCAGTCCATTCAGCGACACGGTCTGGATTTTCTTCGATCCAAGCTTCTGCTGCATCTTCAGGATCTTCACCTTCAGAAATAGCTAACATAATGCTTTCCATTTCTTCAGTAGTCCAATTAAATTGATCTAATACTTGATAAGCTTCAGGTAGATCTTCTTCTAAGTCTTTACGAGCCATAGTGTTGATTGTTTCTTCTCCACCAAATGCACCTTCAGGATCTTCAAGATATTTCAAGTCATAAGTGGCGAACATCCAATGTGGAGACCAACCAGTGATGATAATTTCTTCTTCATCTTTAATAGCTTGACCTAATTCAACAGTCATTGCACCAGATGAAGAAGTTTTTAGGTCCCAATCACTCAAGTTAGGATAAGTTTCTAGCGCTGTTTCAGTTGCGGCAACGACACCAGCACCAGGTTCGATACCTGTGATGGTCATTTCAGCTTCATCAGAAAGGTCAGCGATAGAATCGACATCCATATATTCAGGAACAACTAAACCAACTTTTGCGCCTTCTAAGTTCGAGCCTAAGTCAACCACTTGATCGCCATACTCTTCAAATTGAGAACCATGAGTTTCAGGTAGCCAAGCAGCTACCATTGCATCAGCATCGCCACTAGATACGGCTTGCCACATAACAGCGTTATCTAATGGTGTCAGTGATACGTCATAGCCTAAGTTTTCTAAAACTTTACCGATAACGTTAGTAGAAGCAACTTCACTATCCCATTCTACATAAGCTAGCTCAATTTCTTGGCCATTACCAACGTTTGTAGCTTCATCGTCGGTTGATTCTTCTGTTGTGCAGCCTGCAGCAACTAATGATAACCCAAGACCTGCTGTAAGACCCAAATATTTCCAGTTTAATTTTTTCATAATTGATAAATCTCTCCTTTATATTTAAATTAAATCTTTTAGTAAGATTATTTTAGATAGAATAAAACGATTATTTTGTTACGCCTTCAGTCCATTCAGCGACACGGTCTGGATTCTCTTCGATCCAAGCTTCTGCGGCGTCTTCAGGATCTTCACCTTCAGAAATAGCTAGCATAAGGATTTCCAATTCTTCAGAGGTCCAGTTAAATTGATCTAATACTTGATAAGCTTCAGGTAGATCTTCTTCTAAGCCTTTACGAGCCATAGTGTTGATTGTTTCTGCATCACCAAATGTTCCTTCAGGATCTTCAAGATATTTCAAATCATAAGTGGCGAACATCCAATGTGGAGACCAACCGGTGATGATAATTTCTTCTTCATTTTTAATAGCTTGACCTAACTCAATAGCCATCGCACCAGATGAAGAAGTTTTAAGTTCCCAATCACTCAAGTTAGGGTAAGTTTCAAGCGCTGTTTCAGTTGCGGCAACGATACCAGCTCCAGGTTCGATACCTGTGATACTTTTTCCAGCTTCATCAGAAAGGTCAGCGATAGAATCAGCGTCCATATATTCAGGGACGACTAAACCAACTTTTGCACCTTCTAAGTTCACGCCTAGGTTAACCAGTTGGTCGCCATATTCTTCAAGCTGTGAACTATGAGTTTCAGGCAGCCAAGCAGCTACCATCGCATCAGCATTGCCACTAGATACGGCTTGCCACATGACGGCATTATCTAATGGTGTCAGTGTTACATTATAGCCTAAGTTTTCTAAAACTTTACCGATAACGTTAGTAGAAGCGACTTCACTGTCCCATTCTACATAAGCTAATTCAATTTCTTGTCCATTACCAACGTTTGTAGCTTCATCTTCGGCTGTTTCTTCTGTTGCGCAACCTGCAGCAGCTAATGATAACCCTAAACCTGCTGTAAGACTTAAATATTTCCAGTTTAATTTTTTCATAATTGATAAATTTCTCCTTTATAATTAAATCAAATTTTAGAGTGAAAGATTATTTAAATAATTAGTATAGCCTATACGGTCTAAATAAAACGACTATTTTATTACGCCTTCAGTCCATTCAGCGACACGGTCTGGATTTTCTTCGATCCAAGTTTCTGCTGCATCTTCAGGATCTTCACCTTCAGAAATAACTAACATAAGGCTTTCCACTTCTTCAGAGGTCCAGTTAAATTGATCCAATACTTGGTAAGCTTCAGGCATATCTTCTTCTAAACCCTCACGGGCCATAGTATTGATTGTTTCTTCTCCGCCGAATGCACCTTCAGGGTCTTCAAGATATTTCAAATCATAAGTGGCGAACATCCAATGTGGAGACCAACCAGTGATGACAATTTCTTCTTCATTTTTTATAGCTTGGCCTAACTCAATAGCCATCGCACCAGATGAAGAAGTTTTAATTTCCCAATCACTCAAGTTAGGGTAAATTTCTAATGCTGTTTGAGTTGCAGCAACGATACCAGAACCAGGTTCGATAGCTGTGATGCCCTTTTCAGCTTCATCAGTAAGGTCAGCGATAGAATCGGCATCCATATATTTAGGGACAACTAAACCAAGTACTGCACCTTCTAAGTTCACTCCTAGGTTAACCATTTGGTCACCATATTCATCAAGCTGAGGACCATGAGTTTCAGGCAGCCAAGCAGCTACCATTGCATCAGCATTGCCACTAGCTACAGCTTGCCACATGACGGCGTTATCTAATGGTGTCAATGTTACATTATAGCCTAAGTTTTCTAGAACTTTACCGATAACGTTAGTAGATGCTACTTCAGTATCCCATTCTACATAGGCTAATTCAATTTCTTGACCTTTACCAACGTTTGTAGCTTCATCTTCTGTTGTTTCTTCTGTTGCGCAACCTGCAGCAACTAATGATAATCCTAAACCTGCTGTAAGACTTAAATATTTCCAGTTTAATTTTTTCATAATTGATAAATTTCTCCTTTATAATTAAATCAAATTTTAGAGTAAAAGATTGTTAAATAAAACGAATTATTTTTTGTTTAATTTTTGTGTCAGGCGATCAATGATGATTGCCAAAACAACTAAACCTAAACCAGATACGAAACCTGTACCGACTTGAGCACGTTGTAGGGAAGAAAGAACTTCTCTACCCAGACCAGGTGCCCCGATCATTGAAGCAATAACGACCATTGATAAAGCCAACATAACGGTCTGGTTGATACCAGCCATAATAGTTGATTTAGCTAAAGGCAATTCGACTTTAAATAATTTTTGAGCGCCTGTGCTACCAAATGATTCAGCAGCTTCAACTAGTTCAAATGAAACTTGTCTGATTCCAAGGTTAGTAAAACGAACAGTGGGTGGGATAGCAAAAATTAAAGAAGCGAATACTCCTGGGACCATACCAATACCAAAGAACGCAACTGCCGGAATTAAATAGACAAATGCAGGCATTGTTTGCATGAAATCAAGAATAGGAGCAATAATTGCATTCGCAATTTTACTTTTAGCCATCAAAATCCCAAATGGAACACCAATAACAATAGACAATAAACTAGCAACCAAGACTAAAGTCAAGGTATTCATTAAGTCTGACCAAAGATCTTGATTATAAATGAACCAAAGACCAATTATTGAAAATGTAGCTAATCCGAATGTTTTCTTTGAAGCAAAGAAAGCAATCGCAGCAATAATCAAAATAAACAAAATAGGAGGAACTAATAATAAGGTTTCCGTTGTAAATTCCATTGCAATTTCAGAATATTTTTGGATTGGATCAAACAAGAAAGCAAAAGTATCTGTTAACCAAACTGTAAGGTTCTCAACTCCGTCTGCTACGGGTAATTCTGGGATGATATCTAATATACTAGACATTTTCAAGGACCTCACTTTCTCCTGCAAGAGCGGCTATTACAGCACCTCTGACAATAATACCAACTAATTTACCTTCATCGACAACTGCCACTGGTGTAGTTGAATCATGAATAACTGTAAAGATATCATTCATTGATGTTGTTCTAGTAACAGTGGGGATATCAACTTTAAGGATACTATCAATTGTTTCAATATTTTTCTTACGAGCAGCTGAAGCATCTTCAGCTGTGATATAGCCTAAAAGATTGCGTTGGCTATCTACAACTAGCATACTTGATATTCCTTGTTTACGCATTTGCTCTAGTGCAAAGCGTGGTCCGTGATTTTTAATATTTAAAGTCTCCGGACGTTGCATAATATTTTCGGCTGTCAATACTTTAGAACGATCAACGTCTTCAATGAATTTTTCAACGTAATCATTTGCAGGGTGAGTTAATATTTCTTCAGGTGAACCAATTTGTACAATTGATCCATCTTTCATTAAGGCAATTTTATCGCCTATTCTTAAAGCTTCATTTAAATCATGAGTAATGAAGATAATGGTTTTTTTAACATTGGATTGAAGCTCGATTAATTCATCTTGCATTTCACGACGGATCAAAGGATCTAATGCTGAGAACGCTTCGTCCATTAATAAAATTTCAGGATCATTAGCTAAAGCACGTGCTAATCCAACTCTTTGCTGCATTCCACCGGATAATTGATTAGGGAATTGATCTTTATAATCGCCTAATCCTGCATTATCTAAAGCTTTTTGAGCTTTTTGTTCTCTTTCAGCTTTTTCCATACCTTGAATTTCTAATCCGTATTCGGTATTTTCTAGAATAGTCCGATGAGGGAAAAGACCAAAATTTTGGAAAACCATACTCATTTTTTCTCTTCGTACTTGACGCAATGCTTTCTTATCCATAGTAGATAAGTTTTCATTATCTATATAAATATTTCCTTTAGTTGGATCAATCAGACGATTGAACATTCGAACAAGAGTTGATTTCCCACTACCGGATAATCCCATAATAACAAAAATCTCACCCTCTTCAACCGTAAAACTAACATCATCGACTCCAACAGTGACCCCAGTTTCTTTAAATATTTCTTGCTTAGATTTCTGTTGATCTAACAGTTCTAAGGCTTGCGTTGTTTTTTTACCAAAAACTTTTGTTACATTTTCAATAGTTATTTTTGACAAAATAACAGCTCCTTCCCATTTTTTATTTATGAATCTCAAACTAGCTAACCAAAAATGATTAAGATAGAATTGAAACATAAATTGATTAGCAAACCACCGTCAAAAGTGGTTTTTCAAAAAATCTTTTTTAAGAAAAATTAACATCAATTATTCTAAAAAAAAACATTTCTAAATTAGATACAAGTGTAAGTGTAACATGAATGTCATAAAAAAAAAAATAAAACCATTTTCAAAAATAAGCTTTAGCAGCCCTTTTTTGCTTTCGCAGTAGACCTTAGAGCATATAACAAAAAAGGAATATTTTTTTAAAAAACGTTTTCATTCATACATAATTATAACATGAATGTTATAATTAAAAAAATAAAACCACTTTTAAAATAAGTTTTAGTAGCCATGTTTTACCCTTGCAATAGACCTTAGAGCATATACTAAAAAAGTAATATTTAAAAAAACGTTCTCATTCCTCTATTTATGAGTTGCCTTAAAAAAGAGTGGTATGAAGTTAGAGATAAAACTTGTGATTTTTTTGTGAGATTGATAGACTTATTTCATGTAATTCAAAGATTAGAAAAGAGGTAGAGGATCAATGTTGTCAAAGGTGCAGAAAATAATAATAAAGGATACTGAAGAATATGTCTTTCAATTGCTAAAAGATGATGCTAGTGGCCATGATTGGTGGCATATCGATCGTGTCAGAAAGCTAGCTAAAAATATAGCTGAAAACGAACTAGAAGACATAAACCTCTTTGTCTGTGAAATGGCGGCTCTTTTGCATGATGTAGCAGATGGGAAGTTAAATAATACAGAAGCTGAAGGAGAAAAGAAAGTTAGAAATTGGCTATCACAGTATCGATTGACTAAAAAAGAAAGTCAGCAAATAATGGAAATTATTCTTCATCTATCTTATAAGGGTGGAACAAATAAAGTAGTCTTATCTTCTATAGAAGGGAGAATCGTTCAAGATGCAGATCGTCTAGATGCAATGGGCGCAATTGGGATTGCACGAACGATGGCCTATTCTGGGTCGAAAAATCGTTTGATTCATGACCCAGCAAAAAAAGCACGTGACCATCTTACAATAGAAGAATATCGTTCTGGCGAAGATACTGCTATTATGCATTTTTATGAAAAATTATTAAGATTAAAAAATGAAATGAATACAACTGTTGGGGAACAACTAGCAGAAAAAAGGCACAGTTATATGGAAGATTATTTGAAAGAATTTTACGCTGAATGGGATGGAGAAAGATAAAGTCCTGATAAAAATCAATTTGATTTGAGATAACTAGGTAGGGGAGGTCAACTGATGAATGGAATAGAAGAACTTATATTAATAGAGGCGACTGTAGGCGATATTCCTATGATAGAAAATTATGTGATAGAAAAAAATCCTTATACAGTGACACCAATAGATGGGATGACGGAAAGTTTACATGAATATAAAAAATACCCGATTTTAATTTTAGATAAAGATAAAATGGTGGGTTTTTTTATTCTTCAAACAGGAGAATCCATTCTAAACTATACTTCAAATCCTCATGCAATCTTATTAAAAGACCATTCAGTTGATAAACGTTATCAAAAAAGAGGCTATGGAAAATTATCAATGGAAAAATTGCCTGAATTTATAAAAAAACATTTCTCTTCTATTAATGAGGTTATTTTATTGATTGATTATGATAACATTGGCGGACAAATGATGTATTTAAAATCAGGGTTTAAGGATACTAAAAATAGAGTGAAAGATTTAAATGGGTACAAGTTTATCTATTCTAAAATCATAATAAACTAATTTGAAAAAATAGAATAAGAATAAGCTAAAGAGATGATTGACAATTTTAAACAATAACCGTATCATAATATATGTAAGTAAATTGAATGAACAACCATCACAAAGGGGTGCCGTGAAAAGCTGAGATTGAATCAATTGATTCTAACCCTTGGAACCTGTTCGTTAGTACGAACGTAGGGATTGTGACGGGGACGAAATATTGTTTTGTAAAATAATAATTCGAGCTCCTCCTTTGATGTGTGGCACTGTTCAACACATTTAAGGAGGAGTTTTTTTGAATAATGATCGATTACGCGTTTGGATAGAAGGAACGATATTTGCTGCTTTAGCCATTGTATTATCAATGATTCCAACAAATATTGGAACAGGTTTTACTGTTTCTTTAGGAATGATCCCATTAACGTTATTTGCTTTTAGACATGGCTTTTTAGCAGCGTCCGCAGCCGGATTTCTCTGGGGCATATTACATTTTCTGATGGGGACTGCTAGTATTTTACATCCACTGCAAGGATTTATAGAATATTTTATTGCTTTTGCATTTGTTGGGTTTGCAGGTGTCGTCAAAAGGCCCTTGCTTAGTGCCTTCGAAAACAATAATAGGGTCAAACAGTATCAATTCATTGTAATAGGAACAATTATTGGTACAATTGCTCGTTTTTTCTGGCATTTCGTTGCAGGTTATTATTTTTGGGGAAGCTATGCTCCAGAAGGCATGAATCCGCTATGGTACTCTTTTATTGCGAATGGAGGAAGTGCGCTAGCCACTGGGATCGCAACAAGTATAGTATTAGTTATCATAGCTAAAACTACGCCAACTTTATTTTTGAAAAAATAAAAAATAATCATAAATTTACTTAAATACTTTTATTAAGGGGATCAGACACTAGTTCTGATCTCTTTTTTAATAAAGCATGTCTGATGAATGGCTAATTTCTAGTAGCTAAAAGAAAAGTGAAGTAGTAAGATTAGACGATAACGAAGTTTGAGAGGAATAATGCAATGAACATACTAATATACATATTTTTAGGCTTTTTCATTTTAAATACCATATTTGCTGTTATTACGGTATTTCGTGAAAAACGAGATATTGCGGCTACTTGGGCATGGTTGCTTGTATTGCTTCTATTGCCAGGGATTGGGTTTATTTTTTATCTGTTTGTAGGTAAAAAATTGACTCGTGAAAAAATATTCGATATCAAATCCCAAGAGAACATTGGAATGCCAGAGCTTGTTCAAGCTCAAAAAGATATGCTGGCAGAGGATGAAGAGCTGTTGTCTGCTAAACAAGCTACTGAAAATGCAAAAGAGATGGCTAGTTTATTTTTAGAAAGCGATGAATCTATCTTAACTAAAGGAAATAAAGTAGAATTATTTACTGATGGAGCCAAAAAATTTGAGTCTCTGATTGAAGATATTTCTAAAGCTGAACACCATATTCATATGATTTATTATATTATCCATAATGATAAAATAGGTAACCTTGTCCTTAAAGCGTTAGAAGAAAGAGCAGCAGCAGGAGTCGATGTTTTAGTCATTTATGATGCATTAGGTTCTCGATCACTAAAGTCGAACTTTTTTAAACCATTGAAAAAATTAGGTGGAAAAGCTGAACCATTTTTTGGATCAAAACTTCCAATCATTAATTTGCGATTTAACTATCGTAATCACCGTAAAATTGTGATTATTGATGGAAAAATTGGGTATACTGGTGGTTTCAATGTGGGAGATGAATACTTAGGCGAATATAAGAAATTCGGCTACTGGAGAGATACTCATTTAAAAATACAAGGTAATTCGGTATTAGCTCTTCAGAGTCGTTTTTTAATGGATTGGAATGCTGCTGTTCCTAAGCACAAATTGGAATATGCAGAGAACTACTTTCCTTTGATCGATAAAAAAGGACACTCGAATGTTCAAGTTGTTTCAAGTGGACCTGATTCGGACGTTGAACAAATCAAAAAAGGCTATATCAAAATGATCAGTATGGCTAAGGAATCTGTTTTTATTCAAACGCCTTATTTTGTTCCTGATGATTCAGTATTAGAATCGATCCAAATTGCTGTTATGTCTGGTATCGACGTAAAAATTATGATACCGAATAAACCAGATCACCCGTTTATTTATCGTGCAACAATGTATTATGCAGCAGCAATGGTCGCCGTTGGAGCAGAAGTTTATATTTATGACAATGGATTTTTACATTCTAAAACAGTGGTTGTTGATGGAGATATTTGTTCAATTGGTACAGCAAATTTTGATATTCGAAGTTTTAAACTAAATTTTGAAGTGAATGTATTTATTTATGATTGTAAAGTTGCACAAGAACAACAAAAACTTTTCTACGAAGATATGAAGAAAAGTTACTTGTTAACGCAGGAGATACTGGATAATCAGTCTAAATGGTTAAAATTAAAGCAAACTTTTTCACGATTATTTTCTCCAATATTGTAAAAATCCAATAAAATAGTCATAGAAAAATAGCCTGATTTGATTTTTTACTTATATTTCGATACTTTAAGCGAGATTTGAACAACTATCCCTTGTTCAGATCTCTTTTTTTAGGAGAAAAACTAATAAAAAAATCATCAAATTTGAATAGATCAGATATATTTGAGATAATAAAATTAATTACAGTCAAAAAAAGAAATTATATGATGAGGTGAATGGATTGATAGAATTTAAAAATGTTTCCAAAGTATATAAAAATGGAAAAAAGGCCGTCGATAATATTAACCTTATATTTAATGATGGAGAGTTTATTGTTTTCATCGGTACAAGTGGAAGTGGAAAAACAACTTCGATGCGTATGATAAACCGAATGATCGAACCAACTTCAGGTCAAATCTTAATTGATGGGGAAGATATTATGGAGAAAGACCCTGTTCGCTTGAGACGGAAAATAGGTTATGTTATTCAACAAATCGGTCTAATGCCACACATGACGATCTATGATAATATTGTCATGGTTCCTAAATTATTAAAATGGCCAGAAGAGAAGCAACGTGAAGCTGCTGAACGGTTGCTTGCAAAAGTAGATTTGCCAAAAGAGTTCTTGTCACGCTATCCAGCGGAACTTTCAGGAGGTCAACAACAAAGAATTGGCGTTATCCGTGCCTTAGCGGCCGATCAAGATATTATTCTGATGGATGAACCATTTGGAGCACTAGATCCTATCACTAGAGATGCTTTGCAAGAACTAGTAAAAGAGCTGCAAAAAGAGATGGGAAAAACGTTTATTTTTGTTACTCATGATATGGATGAAGCCTTAAAATTAGCTGATCGTATTGTGATCATGCAAGAGGGACGTGTGGTGCAATTCGATACTCCTGATAGCATATTGGCTGAGCCGGCTAATAAATTTGTAGAAGATTTTATTGGAGAAGATCGGTTGATCCAAGCTAGATCAAATATGCAAACTGTAGATCAAGTTATGATAAAAAATCCAATCTCAGTAACCCCAGGGAAATCTATTTCAGAGGCTATTCGCTTAATGAGAGATAAACGGGTCGATTCGTTATTTGTTACGGACGATTCAGGTGTCTTAAAAGGATATGTAGATATTGAAAGAATTGATCGTAACCGCAAAAGAGCTACAAGCGTAGGGGATATTATGGTAGAAAAAGTTTACTTTGTTCGAGAAGGAACCCTGTTAAGAGATACAGTTCAAAAAATACTAAAGCGCGGCTTTAAAAATATTGCAGTTGTAGATGATAAAAATCGTTTAATAGGTTTGGTTACTCGTGCATCATTGGTGGATGTTGTTTATGATACTATATGGGGCGAAGAAGAAGAAGAACTGGCAAATGGCAGTCTTTTCGAAGCAACCACTCCTGAAAAACTTAATGAATAGAGGAGGAAAAAATAATGGCTGAATTTTTTGCAGCAAATGGCTCTGATTTGCTCCTGAAGACATGGGAACATTTTTATATTTCAGCATTTGCATTGATATTAGGTGTTATCGTAGCTGTCCCTTTAGGAATAGCATTAACGCGGTTTGAAAAAAGCGCTAAATTTATTATTGGTTTAGCTACTATCCTACAAACTGTTCCCTCTTTAGCGTTGTTGGCTCTAATGATCCCTATATTTGGAATTGGGAAGGTACCGGCAATCGCTGCATTGTTTATCTATTCATTATTGCCTATTTTGAGAAATACTTACATAGGCATGAACGGAGTAGATGTTGATTTAAAAGACGCAGGCAAAGGAATGGGGATGACCAATCTCCAGATGATTCGTCGTGTTGAGCTGCCCCAAGCTGCACCAGTTATTATGGCAGGAATTCGCTTATCCGGTGTTTATGTAATATCTTGGGCAGCTTTAGCATCTTTTATTGGTGCTGGAGGGTTAGGCGATTTCATCTTTAATGGATTAAATCTTTTTATCCCTAGTCTAATTATCGGTGGAACTATTCCGGTGACTATGCTTGCATTGTTAACCGATTTCGGACTAGGAAAACTAGAAAAAAAAGTAACACCTAGAATGATGCAAGGAAATGAATAGGAGGGCTTCAGCTATGAATAAAATTCAAAAAATTGCTGCCCTTTTTATGACAGCAATAGTATTAAGCAGTTGTTCATTACCTGGTCTAGGTGGTGGGTTTAATGAAGAAGGGATAACGATTACTGGTGGTTCAAATACAGAATCACAAATTGTAGGTTATATTATTGAAGGGATGGTTGAACATTATATCGATATAGATGCTCAGATCATAAATAATTTGGGGTCGTCTTCTTTAAACCATCAAGCTTTGATAGGTGGAGATGCTAATGTAGCTGCTATAAAATATACAGGAACTTCTTTGACAGGTGAATTAGGACAAAGTCCGGTTACTGATCCTGAAAAAGCATTAAATCTAGTTGTAGATGGATTTGCTGCTGAGTTTGAGCAAAAATGGTTTCCAACATATGGTTTTGCGAATACGTATGCTTTTATGGTGACAAAAGAACTTGCAGATGAACATAACTTAGTTACTATCAGTGATCTAGAAAAAATAGCTGGTGAATTAGATGCCGGAGTAGATAACTCATGGATCGAACGTAAGGGAGACGGCTATGACGCGTTTCTAAAGACGTATGATTTTGATTTCAAACGTGTCTACCCTATGCAAATCGGGTTAGTTTACAATGCATTACAAGCTGAAGAAATGGATGTTGTGTTAGGTTATTCAACGGATGGACGTATTAAAAGTTACGACCTGATCGTTTTGGAAGATGATAAGCAATTATTTCCTCCCTATGATGCCAGCCCACTTGCGACTTTTGAAGTATTAGAAGCCTATCCTGAATTAAATGAAGTTTTATTAAAATTACAAAGTTCTATAACAAATGAAAAAATGCAAGAATTAAACTTTATTTCAGATAATAATTTAATCGAACCTAAAGTTGTAGCCGATGATTTTTTGAAAGAAAATAATTATTTTGAAACTGTCGAAGTAAATGAAGAAGGGGGCACACAGTAATGGATATGGCACAAATGAATATATGGGAGCAATTAATTTTCTATTTTTCTGAAAATGGGTTATATATATGGAGCCAATTTATTCGCCACTTTTTGATATCAATTTATGGTGTGCTTTTTGCTGGGATCATTGGTGTTCCTCTTGGTTTCTGGATTTCTCGCCATAGAAAATTAGCAGACTGGGTAATTGGAGCAGCTAATGTGATCCAAACCATCCCTTCATTAGCGATGTTATCTATCTTAATGTTGGGTCTGGGTTTAGGTGTGAATACGGTTATTACAACAGTATTTTTATATTCATTATTGCCAATCATTAAAAACACCTACGCAGGAGTTAAAAACGTAGATAAAAATATTTTAGATTCAGGTAAAGGTATGGGTATGACAAAATGGCAGTTAACCTATATGGTTGAACTTCCTTTAGCATTGTCTGTTATTATGGCTGGAATCCGTAATGCTATGGTAGTCGGCATTGGAGTAACGGCAATCGGAACCTTTATTGGTGCTGGAGGTCTAGGTGATATTATCACCAGAGGAGTAAATGTAACTGATGGAGGAGCCATTATCCTTGCAGGCGCCATCCCTGCAGCTTTAATGGCAGTAATCAGTGATCTGATATTAGGTTGGATCGAGAAAAAATTGGACCCAACAAAAAATAAAAGAATATTAACATGATAACTTAATTAATAGAAAAAATAAGCGGGATAATTAAAAAGCTCTCCTTCAGGTTAAATTAGATGATTTTAGATTTAATTGACGTAAGGGGAGTTTTTTTAGTCTATTTTCAAATTGAAGAAACGATTAAAAGTGTAAACGAAAATTAATTTAGGGCAATCGAATATGTCTTATATCATTAGGAAGAATAAGGTAAGTCATATGAGTAAGAGGATCCTCTAAGACGATTTGCGATCTTTTAAAAGGGGTACATCTAATATAACCAGTGGCTTCAGTTAAATGAGCTTGATTTTTTAGTTGATTCAATTGTAAAATAATTTTCTTCTTTTTAGTAAAAGCTTGAGTTAAAAAAAAACTAATCTGTTCTCCGGGCATTTGTGGCAAAAAAGCTATTTCATCAGTCGTAGTAGATAAAAAGAATTTTTTTTGTAAAAAGTTAAAGGGATGAACTTGCTCTTCTAAAGTGTTTTTTTTCATCTGGGTTCCTCCGAACGTTTGTTTGATAATTATATTATACGAACAAACGTTCAACAAAGCAAGTTGTTTAATTATTTTTTAAAAGTTTCTATTTTTCTGAAAAAATGGCATAATAAAAAGTAATAATATATAGATTTCTGATTTGTCAAATTAAGCTAGACAAAATATCTTCACTCATGTAACTCAAAAATACTTCCAATGGTGTTTGATACTTCAATGATTTTCTTGGAATATTATTTCTCTTGTCTGCAACGGAGGAAACAAACGATTGGTCGACTTGATTAAAGTCCATTTCTTTTGGTAAGCCATCTTTTCGTAGCAAACCATTCGAATTTTCGTTCAAAGCCCGTTGTGAAGGTGTTCCAGGATCCGCGAAATAGATGGAAACATCATGTTGGTTGCATAATGATTTCCAGTTTGAAAATTCTTTTCCACAATCAAACGTGATAGAGCGGAATAAATTTCTAGGAATAACTTGAAACCAACGGTTCATAGCTAGTTCAATATCACTGGCCTTGCGTCCCTTGGGTTTCAAGGTAATAATGACTTTCGACAAACGTTCCACTAACGTTATGACCGCACTTTTATGCTGGACACCTACAATGGTGTCGCCTTCTATATGGCCAAATTCTTTAGTGAATTGAGGGTAATCTTTCTCTCTTTCTGCGATATTCCGCTTGAAAGCTTGTTTTCCTCGACGTTCTTTATGACCATTTGGCTTTCTCTTCCCCTTCATTGGAAGTGTGGTTTCATCAAAGATTTTTTCTTTGAATTGGCGGTAAAGGGTACGAACAGAACACTTAATGGACTCTTCCGCCCGACCAATAATGACATCAGGAGTCCAACCTTGAGCGACTTTATCTTTAATGTAGGCCTGTTGTTTCTTTGGGAGAACGATTCTGTGACGCCCGCAACGCCTTTTATTTTCCTTGTATTGTTGGTAATACTCAAGGGCCGTATGACCTTCTTTTAAGAAGTTGATGACGGTATAAATGGGTGTACGAGTTCGGTTTAAATAGATGGCTATTTTGGCAACTGAGATATTTTTGTGATAATAAGATTCTATCATCACTAGCTCATCCGTGGTAAGATGTGTGTAGGTCATTCGTGATCACTCCTATGTCTTCTTTTGTCGGAAATACATTTTGAGTGTACCACGAATGGCTTTTTTATTTGTCTAGCTTAATTTTACAATCGGCGATTTATAAAAAAGGAGGTTTAGTAATGGAGTATAAAATTATTGCAGATTCATGTTGTGATCTACCGTTAGCTTTTATAAAAAATAATGATATTGAAATTATAAATTTAATGATCAACCTTGACGGAAAAGATTTTGTGGATGATATGGGAGAGACTTTTGATAGAGATGCTTTTTTTGAGGCATTAAAAAACGGTGCAAAGGCTACTAGTTCCCAAGTCAACATTGGGACATTTATAGAAGTATTCAAAAAGTATGTTGTTAAAGGACAACCCATTATATTTTTAGGGTTATCTTCAGGTTTAAGCGGTTCTTACAATAACGCTTTAGCAGCTGTAGAAATGTTGAAAGAAACATACGAACAAGTAAACATAACCATTGTTGACAGTAAAGCAGCTTGCTTGGGGGAAGGGCTCCTAGTATATGAAGCTGTAAATAGAAAAAAAGAAGGTCAGTCTTTAGAAGAAGTTGTAACTTGGTTAGAAGACAATAAAATGAAACTTCATTCATGGGTAACAGTCGATGATATTAGGCATCTTGAACGCAGTGGGAGAATATCTTCAGTTTCAGCAACTCTTGGAAGTGTTTTGAATGTTAAGCCCATCATAGTTATGAATGAAAAAGGGGGCTTAGTTCCGTCCGCTAAAGTTAGAGGCAGAAAAAAATCATTACACTATTTAATTAATAAGACAGTTGAGGGTATAGTGGATCCGGAAAATCAGACCATTTTTATTGGCCATGTCGGTGTTCCAGAAGAAGCTGAATGGATCAAAAAAGAGATTGAATCAAAAATCAAGGTGAAAGATATACAAATACATCCATATGGTCCCACGATTGCGACACATACTGGATTTGGATCAGTTGCGCTTTTCTCATTTGGTGAAGTAAGAAAATAAACGCTATTTTTTAATTTAGTAAAGCCTTAATAAGTAAAATAACTTGTCGATATATTAATGAAAGTAGTTCTTACTTTTTTTATTGATCTGCGTATAATGTTAAGATTTCTTCATTATGTAAATGCTGCTAACAGAACAATTATTTTATTGAAAAAACGCTCTAAACGTTGATTTTCAAGAGTTTATAATTTGACAATGAGAGAAAGCTATGTTAAATTGAGCGTAGTTAAATAAAAAAATGGTTGGGGCATTTGCTTTCAAGGATATTTTCTTCAAGGGGTGAGAAGAGGATTTCTTAAGCGATGCTTTTTTTGTATTTTAAGGGGGTGTAAAGATGAGTTTGGAAGCAATTGAATATGTAAAAGCAGCAGAAGAGAGAGCCCGACAAATTGAAACTGATGGAGAAAAAAAAATTCAAGAAATCAATCAGTCCATTCAAGAAAAAATCAAAGAAAATGATCAAAATATGCAACAAGAATTATACGATTATGAAGCCAGTCAACAAGCTATTTATCGTGATCGTTTAGCAAAAGAAAAGCAAGCAGTTGATCAAGAATTATCTATTGAAATAGAAGCGATGCTTAAATCGGTAGAAAATAAACAAAACAGTGTTGTTGATCATATTGTAAAGGAGGTAAGCACTCACTATGGCAATAGCTAAAATGAAACAAATGACACTTTTAGCTGAACAAGGAAATAAAGATTCTGTTTTAAAAGCAGTACAAGAATTGCAAAAACTTGAATTGGTCGAGTTATCTACTCTAGAAGAACCAGAACTTCTTGATTATTATTCAACGGATACAGCCCCTAAAAAACGTGCTGTTTATGAAGAAAAGTTGAAGGAAATCCAAGGAGCATTACTTTTTTTGAACCAACATATTGCTAAACCAGGTATGATTGAAAAGTTGAAAAAAGGTCGTGAAGAGTATACTCTCGAAGAACTTGAAAAGCATATCGCTGATTCTAATCTTGATCAAACAATCGTTGAGTTAGAAAAAACAGAAAAAAGACTGGTTGAACTAGATCAGATGAAAAAAAATCTCACTGAAAAAGAAGAGTTTCTTCGAAAATGGCAGAATATGAATTTTAATCCTAATGATTTAAAATCATTTCATCTAATGTCAGGGACTGTTGGAAGCATAGCTTCTGGTAATGTTGAAGATTTTGAAGAAGCAGTCGAAGCAGTCGAAAACAGCTATTTAAAAAAGATATTTCATTATAAAGATGAAGCTTCCTATTTAATTTTAGTACCGTCAAATTTAGAATCTTTAATGGAAGAAGTTTTTGAACAATTTCAATTGTCAAGAATCGTTTATCCATATAAGATGGCGCCTCAAGATGAGTTGAAGACGGCGCTTAAAGAAATGAAGAATGTCCAAAAAGAGGAAAAAGAATCAAAAGATACAATAAAAACATTTAAAGAAAAAGCAAGAGAGCTGCAACTAGGTGAGGAATACTATTACAATCTAGTTGAAAGAGAAATTGGAAAAACCCTTTTGTTAAATGGTAATGACTTGTTTATTTTAAATGGCTGGTTAGAAGAGGAACGAATTCCTGAATTGAATAGCCTTTTAGACGAACATGTTGGGAAAGAAAGTTACGTTGTTATTGCAGATGAAATTAAATTTAGGGACTACGCTAAAGTGCCCGTCGTTTTAAAGAATAATAAATTGGTTAAACCTTTTGAAAGTATTACAGAAATGTACAGTATGCCAAAATACGATGATGTAGATCCTACGCCATTTATGATGCCTTTTTATTTTGTCTTTTTTGGAATGATGAGTGCAGATTTAGGTTATGGAATCTTGCTTTGGGTTGTAACTTTAGCCACATCTAAATTATTCAAGCTTGATAAGAGTATGAAAATCTTTATGCAACTCTTTCATTATTTATCTTATTCAGTAATTGTTTGGGGAGTCGTTTACGGAAGTTTCTTCGGGTACACCCTGCCATTCCAATTGTTGTCTATTACGAATGATGTAATCACTATCTTAATCTTATCTGTAGTATTTGGATTTATCCAATTGATTTACGGATTGATTTTAAATGGTGGTATAAAATGGCGTAAACAACAAAGAGCAGCCAGTTATATTGATGGGACAGCATGGGCTCTTATTCTATTAGGAGTTGGTCTTTTAGTGATCAATATGGCGTTATGGAATAATGAACTTATACAAACGATCTCTTATGTTGTGATCATTGCAAATGTCATTGGAATTATATTGATGACTATGTTGGCATCAGATAATAAAGCAGCAGGTTTTGGTTTAGGCCTTTACAATATTTATGGCGCAACCAATTACATTGGAGATATAGTAAGTTATACACGTTTGATGGCTCTAGGGGTTTCCGGTGGGAGTATTGCGGTAGCATTTAATTCTATTGTAGATATTTTCCCAACAGGATTAAAATTCACGATCGGTGCCTTATTATTTATTGTCTTACACGCATTAAACATTTTCTTAACGTATTTAAGTGCATATATCCATACAATAAGACTTCAATATGTTGAATTCTTCGGTAAATTTTACGAAGGAGGAGGAAGAGCGTTAAGTCCTTTTAAAACTTTTGAAAAACATATATATTTAAAAAATAGAACCAACAAATAAAAAAAATGAATGTTAATGGAGGAATTTTATAATGGAAAATTGGGTAACTTTTTTTAGTGAAAACGGTGGAATAGTATTTGCAGCTTTAGGTGTTGCTTTTGCTACATTATTTGCAGGAACAGGGTCAGCTAAAGGTGTCGGTATCGCTGGTGAAGCAGCAGCAGCTTTAACAACTGAACAACCAGAAAAATTTGGTCAATCTTTAATTTTGATGCTACTACCAGGTACACAAGGATTATATGGATTTGTTATTGCCTTCTTAATCTATTTAAACACTGGATTTGATACTAGTTTGGCTGAAGGTATGTACATGTTTATGGCTTCATTACCAATTGCTTTTACAGGACTAACCTCTGGTATAGCTCAAGGGCGCGTAGCAGCTGCAGGTATCCAAATTTTAGCAAAAAGACCAGAACATGCTACTAAAGGGATCGTATTTGCAGCGATGGTTGAAACGTATGCAATCTTAGGTTTCGTTATTTCATTCTTAATGATATTTAACGCTTAATAAAAACTATTCCATTTATATTAAAAAGAGAAAGAATGGAGGCGGGAAAATGTCAGATTTGAAATTATTAACGGATCGTTTAATTGAAAATAAAAAAGCTGAAGTGCAAGATAAAATAAAAAAAGCCGAAGCTGAAAAAGTGAAAATGCATACAGAAGCAGCTAATAAATTAGCTGCAGAAAAAACAAAACAATTAACTTTAATCGATTCTCGTTTGGCAAGACAATTTGAACAAGATAAGCATACGCTTCAAATCAATAAGAGAGATCAAATGCTTTCTGCAAAACAAAAAGTATTGAAAACTGTCTTTAACGAAGCTGAAGAACAAATGAATCAATGGACAGACTCAGAATTCCAACAATTTTTATTGAGGGTTTTACAGCAGCATAAAGATAGTAAATCCATCGAATTGATATTAGGTCAAAATTCGTTAGATAAAGTATCAACTGACTGGATCAGTAATACAGCTAAAAAAGTAGCTAATGTTCAATCTTCAAATGAGTTTATTTCTAAAAAGAATGGCTTTATTCTTAAAAAGAGTGGGATACAATACAATTATTTATTTGATGAATTGATCAAAGACATTAAAGGCGAACTTGTTTCATCAGTTTCAAAAAAATTATTTGATTAAAAAAGGAGAGGAAATAATGGAATCAACAGACTTTGTTGGCGCAAATACACGTGTTCGTGTATATGAGAGCAGTCTCCTTAGAAATGATCAATATGAACGGATGCTACAAGCAAGTAATTTTGAAGAAGCGGTAAATTTGTTAAAAGATACTCCTTACCGAAATGATGTTGAAGAGTTAAAGGAGACTAAAAATTACGATACGCTATTGATGAATGAGTTGCAGTCTGTCTATACTGATTTATTTAAAATTACTCCTAATCATGATTTAATTGAGTTGTTTTCATTGCGCTATTCTTATCATAATTTGAAAGTTTTATTGAAAGAAAAAGTCACCGGAGAAAATTTTGAATCATTGCTTATAAATATTGGTAAAGAACCTATTTCAGTATTAAGACAAGCTATTGAAACGAAAAGATCGAATGATTTGGATGAAGATTATTTAATCAGTATCAAAGAGGCAACGGATGATTATGAGGAGTATAAAAATAGTCAATCTATCGATATCATTCTTGATCGCCGTTACTTTACTCATTTAAGACATATTGCAGAAAAGATAAACGATGCTAAAATTTTAGATATAGTAACTTTTTATATTGATATGAATAATTTATCTACTTTAACAAGAGCTATCCGTCAGAAAAGAACGCGTAATTTTTTAACAACCATTCTATCTAGCTCAGGAACGATACCGAAAGATCAACTTGTCCAAATAGGATCAGATGATTTAGTTAATGCAGGAAAAAAACTTGCCGAATCTAAATATAAAACTATTATTCTAGCGTCAATCAATGGTCAAACAAATGAATTGTCGCCTGAAAAAATAGATTTAGAAACGGATAACGCTTTTATTGATCTAATAAAAGCTGCTAAACTTGAAGTTTTTGGACCATTACCAATTATCGCTTATCTCTATGCTAAAGAAAATGAAGTGAAAAATTTAAGACTGATTTTAGTTGGCAAAGAGAATAATCTTCCAATTTCAGCTATTAGAGAAAGGATGCGAATAAACTATGTCTCATAAAATCGGTGTGGTCGGAGATAAAGATTCTATCCTACCATTTAAAATATTAGGTTTTGATGTCTTTTTCGCATCTGAAGCTAAAGAAGCTAGAAAAACGGTCGATCGTTTAGCATCAGAAAATTATGGTGTTATCTATTTGACGGAACCATTAGGCAAATTGATTCCAGATACTATAAAACGATACGATGAATTGATTTCACCCGCTATCATACTGATTCCAAATCATTTGGGATCACTAGATATCGGTAAAAACCGTATTCAAGAAAATGTTGAAAAAGCGGTTGGACAAAATATTTTATAGGAGGTTACGAGTTTGAAAATAGGAAGAATCGTTAGTGTTTCTGGTCCTTTAGTTACTGCTGAAGGAATGGAAGAAGCAAATATTCAAGATATTTGTAAAGTCGGAAAACTAGGCTTAATCGGCGAAATTATTGAAATGCGCGGCAATGTAGCCTCTATTCAAGTTTATGAAGAAACATCCATGATTGGACCTGGGGAACCAGTTGAAACTACAGGAGATGCGTTATCTGTTGAATTAGCACCCGGAATGATCGCACAAATGTTTGATGGGATCCAACGTCCTTTAGATAAATTTATGGAAAAGACAGAAAGTAACTATTTAGTTAGAGGAGTAAGTATCGAACCGTTAGATCGTTCAAAAAAATGGGAGTTTACACCAACTGTTAAAATTGGACAAAAAGTTTCTACAGGCGATATCGTAGGTTCTGTTCCAGAGACTAAGGTTATTTCTCATAAAATCATGGTTCCACATGGTATCGAAGGAACGATAAAAACAATTGAACAAGGTCAATTTACTATCCATGATACTATTTATAGTATCGAAACGGATGAAGGCGTAAAAGAATTCAATATGATGCAAAAATGGCCTGTTCGACAAGGTCGTCCAACCGCTAAAAAGTTAAATCCAGTTGAGCCAATGGTAACAGGACAACGTGTTATTGATACACTATTTCCAGTAGCTAAAGGAGGATCAGCAGCTGTACCGGGTCCTTTTGGTGCAGGTAAAACAGTTGTTCAACACCAAATCGCTAAATGGGCTGATGTTGACTTAGTTGTTTATGTAGGTTGCGGCGAACGTGGAAATGAAATGACTGACGTAATCAATGAATTTCCAGAGCTAATTGATCCTAATACGGGTGAATCTATCATGGAAAGAACTATTTTGATTGCTAATACTTCTAATATGCCTGTTGCGGCTCGTGAAGCTTCGATTTATACAGGTATCACCATTGCCGAATATTTCCGAGATATGGGTTACAGTGTAGCTATCATGGCGGACTCAACTTCTCGTTGGGCAGAAGCTTTACGTGAAATGTCTGGTCGTTTAGAAGAAATGCCAGGGGATGAAGGTTATCCAGCATACCTAGGTAGTCGTATTGCAGAATACTATGAACGTGCAGGTAAAGTGATCACTTTAGGTTCTGAGGGACGTGAAGGCAGTATAACAGCTATTGGAGCAGTATCCCCTCCAGGAGGAGATACATCTGAACCAGTAACACAAAATACATTACGAGTAGTAAAAGTATTCTGGAGTTTGGATAATTTATTAGCTCAAAAACGTCATTTTCCATCTATTGATTGGCTAACTTCTTATTCACTATATTCTAATGAATTGAATGAATATATTGGGAAATCTTTAGGTAAAGATTGGTCAAATATGGTTACAAGAACAAAATTACTTCTGCAAGACGAATCTGAATTGGAAGAAATTGTTCGATTAGTAGGGGTAGATTCTTTATCAGAAAAAGACCGTTTGAAATTAGAAACGGCTAAAATGATTCGTGAAGATTTTCTGCAACAGAATGCTTTTGATGATGTAGATACTTATACATCAAGAGAAAAACAATACGAAATGTTGGCCACTATCTTGAATTTTGAAGATGAAGCAAGAGCTGGTATGGAACTTGGTGCTTATTTTGCTGAAATCAAAAAGGGTACGGCAGCTGCTCGTGAGCAGATTGCTAAATCTAAATACTTCCCTGAAGATCAAATTGCTAAATTTGAAGTGTTAAGAAATGACATCAAAGAGGCTGTTCATGAAGTTGTTTCAGAAGGAGGTATGGAAACAAATGCTTAAAGAATATCGTACAATAAATGAAGTCGTAGGACCCTTGATGGCTGTTGAAGGCGTAGAAGGTGTTAAGTACGATGAGTTAGTTGAAATACAAATGCAAAATGGTGAAAAAAGACGTGGACAAGTTCTTGAAATCAATGGCGATAAAGCAATGGTTCAAATTTTTGAGGGATCAAGTGGAATCAACTTGCAAGATACTAAAGTTCGTTTTCTTGGAAGACCTTTATCTTTAGATGTTTCTGAAGATATGGTTGGACGTGTTTTTGATGGAATGGGACGCGTGAATGATGGTGGTCCAGAATTGATTCCTGAAAAAACATTGGATATCAATGGTGAAGCAATCAATCCTATGGCACGTGACTATCCAGATGAATTTATCCAAACGGGCATTTCTTCTATTGATCACTTGAATACATTGGTTCGTGGACAAAAGTTACCAGTATTTTCAGGTTCTGGTCTGCCACACAAAGAATTAGCCGCACAAATTGCTCGACAAGCTACTGTTAAAAATTCTGATGAAAAGTTTGCTGTTGTATTTGCAGCTATTGGGATCACTTTTGAAGAAGCTGAGTTCTTTATGGAAGACTTCCGTAAAACAGGAGCTATCGACCGTTCTGTTATGTTCGTTAATTTAGCAGATGATCCAGCTATTGAAAGAATCGCAACACCTAAAATGGCATTGACTGCAGCTGAATATTTGGCCTATGAAAAAGACATGCACGTATTAGTTATCATGACTGATATGACAAACTATTGTGAAGCATTGCGTGAAATTTCAGCAGCCAGACGTGAAGTTCCAGGTCGTCGTGGTTACCCAGGATATCTATATACAAACTTGGCTACCTTATATGAACGCGCTGGTCGTTTAGTAGGTGGAAAAGGATCAGTCACACAAATTCCTATTTTAACAATGCCGGAAGATGATAAAACACATCCAATTCCTGATTTAACTGGATATATCACAGAAGGTCAATTGATATTGTCACGTGATTTATATAATAGTGGTGTTCAACCTCCAATCGATGCATTGCAATCTCTTTCCCGTCTAAAAGACAAAGGAACTGGTGAAGGCAAAACGAGAAAAGATCATGCCGCTACGATGAATCAACTATTCGCTGCTTATGCCCAAGGAAAACAAGCTAAAGAATTGGCAGTTGTTCTAGGAGATTCAGCATTATCAGAAGAAGATAAAATGTTTGCAGAATTTGCGAATCGCTTTGAAAAAGAATATGTAAACCAAGGGAACTATACAAATCGTACAATTGATGAGACTCTGGATCTAGGATGGGAATTACTATCTATTCTGCCAAGAACTGAATTGAAACGAATTAAAGACGATATGTTAGACGAATACCTGCCGAAAGGGGAGTAAGTCTAAATGGTGAAATTAAATGTCAACCCTACAAGGATGGAACTAGCGACATTAAAAGCTAGACTAAGTACAGCAACTCGGGGACACAAATTATTAAAGGATAAGCAAGATGAACTGATGAGACAATTTATCTTACTAGTTCGGAAAAATAATGATTTGCGTACAGAAGTTGAAGCAAAGTTAACAAAAGCTATGCAGTCTTTCGTTATGGCAAAAGCGTTATTGAATGAAAAATTTATTGAAGAATTAATAGTTATTCCACCTAGAAGTGTCAGTCTTGACCTTTATGAAAAAAACATTATGAGTGTAAAAGTACCAGTAATGAATTTTAACTACGCGGATGATGAAGAATCAGACGAAATATTCTATGGCTACTTAAACTCTAACAGTGAGTTAGATACATCAATTGAGCAAATGTCGAATGTAATGGTGCAACTATTAGAATTATCTGAAATAGAAAAAACATGTCAATTAATGGCTAATGAAATAGAAAAGACTCGTCGTCGAGTTAATGCTCTTGAATATATGACGATTCCTCGTTATGAAGAAACCATTTATTTCATACAAATGAAATTAGATGAAAGTGAAAGAGCAGCAATCACTCGTTTAATGAAAGTTAAGGATATGGGTTAAGAAAGTGAAAAATAGACGTTGGATCAAGGATAGAATTCTTGGTTCAACGTTTTTTTGGTGAAAGATAAATTGGTATAGCTTGAAAAGAAGATAGAAAAGGATAAAAGTAAATATCTGAGAAATAAAAAACTATAAGAAAATGAAATTTTATGCTAAACTGGAGAATAAGTTATCTTTAACAGATAAAAAAGAGAAGCAATTTAGATTGTTGAGGTGTCTATAATGGGTCAAAAATTTTCATTTGAGATCGTGGAAGAATTAGCTGTCCTTTCTGAGAACGCTAAAGGTTGGCGCAAAGAATTAAATTTAGTGCGTTGGAATGAGAATTCCCCTAAATTCGACATTCGTGACTGGAGTCCTGACCATGAGAAGATGGGAAAAGGCGTTACATTAACAAATGAAGAATTAGCTGTTTTTAAACAATTTTTAAATGCTTAAACAAAATGAAATTTGTTGAATTTGGTTAATGGGTAAGGAATATTTTGAATATTTTGATGATAGGAAGGATTTTGACATGACTGAACGGGGACTTTTAATTGTTCTTTCTGGACCATCTGGAGTAGGAAAAGGGACAGTAAGACAGGCAATATTTGAGAGTGACGACAATGATTTTGATTATTCAATTTCAATGACAACTCGAAAAAAAAGAGTAGGCGAAAGAGATGGAATAGATTACTTTTTCAGTACCAAAGAAGAATTTGAAGCTTTGATTGAAAGTGGAGGATTATTAGAATATGCTGAATATGTAGGAAACTACTATGGGACTCCTCTTGGATATGTTGAAAAAACGTTACAAAGCGGTAAAGACGTATTTTTAGAAATAGAAGTTCAAGGAGCCCTTCAAGTTCGTGAAAAAATGCCTGAAGGAATATTTATCTTTTTAACACCACCAGATTTAAAAGAACTAAAATCACGCATCATTGGTCGTGGAACAGACGAAATGGCTATAATCGAACAACGTATGGCAAAAGCAATTGAAGAAATTGATTTAATGCGTTATTATGACTATGCGGTTGAAAATGATAAAGTTGAAAATGCTGTAAGAAAAATCAAGCAAATTATTGAAAGTGAACACTTAAAAGTTTCACGCGTTATACAACGTTATAAAAAAATGATTGAGGAGCTGTAAAATCATGATGTTAGAACCATCTATTGATAGTTTATTAGAAAAAATTGAGTCAAAGTATTCATTGGTCACACTAGCAAGCAAAAGAGCACATGAACTTGATGGAGGTTCTATGCCAATGTTAGAAAAATACCAGTCACACAAAAATGTTGGACGTGCTTTAGAAGAAATTAATAATGGCGATTTAGTTATTGATCCATCAACTGTCGGACCAGAAGAATAAAATAGCCAATTAAAAGTGCTTCAAAGTAAGAAATCTCTTACTTTGAAGCACTTTTGTGTTGAAAAGTAATGAATTAGAATGGTTTAATACTAAGAATTATAGGATAGTTAAGACAAATGCTCCTATTTCTAGTAAAATATTAAAGAAGAGAAACAGCACTAAGTTCGAGGCTCTATCAGGAGGGATGCCAGTTGTTAAAAGGGAAAAAAGTAGTTGTGTATGTTACCGGAGGAATCGCAGTCTATAAAGCTGCTGATTTGGTAAGACGCTTAATAAAAGCAGGAGCTACAGTAAGAGTAGCAATGACAAAGTCTGCAACAGAATTTGTTACACCACTGACCTTTCAAATACTAAGTAAACACCATGTCTATATTGATACATTTGATGAACGCGAAGGAGATAAAGTCAGTCATATCTATTTAGCAGATTGGTCAGACTTAGCAATTGTGGCACCAGCCACAGCCAATAGTCTAGCTAAAATAGCCAATGGTATTGCTGATAATTTTGTTTCTACTGCGTTATTGGCTACGACAGCACCTATTTTTATTGTGCCTACTATGAATCAGCATATGCTTGAAAATGCAGCAACTATAAGGAATATTCAAGTGTTAGAAAATGATGGACATTTCATTATGGAACCTGACACTGGTTTTTTGGCTGAGGGATATGAAGGGAAGGGCCGCTTTCCTGATCCAAGTGAGATCATCGATACGATCCAAGGTTTTTTATTGAACTTAGAAAAGAATTTACCATTAAAAAATCAAAAAGTCGTAATAACAGCAGGTGGAACAAAAGAAAGAATCGATCCTGTTCGATATATTACAAATGATTCTTCAGGTAAAATGGGATACAGTTTAGCAGTTGCTGCACGCAATTTAGGAGCAGAAGTTTACTTGATTTCTACTTCTAAGGTACTAAAGACACCTTATGGGGTGACTTTAGTATCCGTTGAAACGGCTGAACAAATGCATCAAGCTGTAAATGCTGAGTTTGAAAAAGCCGCAATCGTTATTATGGCTGCTGCTGTATCAGATTATCGACCAAGTCATATTTCAAATAAAAAAATCAAGAAAAATGAACAAGAAATGGTTCTTCGATTAGTGAAAAATACCGATATATTAGCTACTCTAGGCAATCAGAAAAAAGATCAATTTTTAATTGGTTTCGCTGCTGAAACGCATAATATTCAAGAATATGCTAAAGATAAGCTGATAAAGAAAAAAGCTGATATGATCGTAGCTAATGATGTATCTAAACCAAATGCAGGGTTTAATAAAGATACAAATGAAGTATCTATTTTTATGATGGATGAAGAACCAATTGAATTAACAGTAAACAGTAAACAAGCAATAGCCGAAGAAATTTTAGCAATTGCGCTTACTAAAATGAAAAAATAAAGGTGTGAGAATGAGTGGTTTCAATTGCTAAAGTAATTGTGGATGTTCCAACAATGCAAACGAACAAGCCTTATGATTATCGTGTTCCAGAAGAACTCGAGCAAGATATTGTTCAAGGAATGCGTGTGGCAGTTCCTTTTGGTAAGGGAACAAGACAAGTCCAAGGCTTTGTTGTAGAGATTACTCACTCAACAGATTATGAAGGCGAGTTAAAGCCTATTACGGGCTTAATGGATCTAACGGCAGTTCTTGACGAAGAAATGCTGTTGTTAGGAAGAGCAATGGCTCAAAAGACTTACGCTTTTCAAATAACATGTTACCAAACAATGTTGCCGGCTATTTTAAAAGCAAAATATGAAAAGAAGATCCGATTGATCGATGAGATACCTGAAGACCTATTTTTTAAATTATTCAGAGGGAAAAATGAAATCAGTTGGGATGAAGCTGAAGAGAAAGCTATCTTGCCTGAGCTCATTGATTTGAAGAAAAAAGATGCAGTCGAAGTCGTTTATGAAGTGAAAAATCAAGCAAAGACCAAAAAGAAAAGAATGCTCAAAGCTAATTTATCCTTTGAACAATTAGAAAATGAAAAAATCGCTTTAGGAAAAAGAGGTCCTAAACAACGGTTACTTTTAGAAGTTTTGCAGTCGCTAAATGATCAAACAACTAGTGTGAGCGAACTCACTACAAATACGGAACTTACGGCAGCAGATATTCGGGTAGGCGGAAAGAAAGAGTGGTTATCGATTAATGAAGTCGAAGTTTATCGTGATCCATTTAAAAATCATTCGTTTAAACAGACGGTGTCTTTCCAACTGAATGAGGGACAAGAAAAGGCGATAATTCCTATCCTGAAAGCCGTAACTGAGGAGCGACCTGAAGTATTCTTGTTAAAGGGAGTGACTGGCAGCGGTAAAACTGAAATTTATTTACAGACCATTGCTCAAACACTTCAAAATAATAAAAGTGCTTTGATGTTGGTGCCTGAAATAGCTTTGACTCCTCAAATGGTCAATCATTTTAAAGGTCGATTCGGAGAAGAAGTAGCCGTACTGCACAGTGGTTTATCTGTTGGTGAAAAATATGATGAGTGGCGAAAAATTGAACGTGGCGAAGCACGTGTGGTAGTAGGTGCCCGTTCATCTATTTTTGCACCGGTTAAAAATATCGGAGTCATCATTATTGATGAAGAACATGAAGCAACGTATAAGCAAGATGAAAATCCTAGATATCATGCTAGAGATGTAGCAATTTGGAGAGCGAATCACCATCATTGTCCAGTCATTTTGGGAAGTGCTACGCCGTCATTAGAATCAAGAGCTAGAGCTCAAAAAAAAGTCTATACACTTTTGGAATTGCCGACTCGAGTCAATAAAAAAGAATTACCTGCTGTTGAGATCGTGGACATGAGAGAAGAAGTCAAACAAGCAAACCGCAGTAGTTTTTCAATTGTTTTACAAGAAAAAATTCGTGATCGGATAGAAAAAAAAGAACAAATCGTTTTGTTATTGAATCGACGTGGCTATTCTTCGTTCGTTATGTGCCGGGATTGCGGATTTGTTCTGCCTTGTCCAAATTGTGATATCTCACTGACACTGCATATGGATACTAAGACAATGAAATGCCATTATTGTGGTCATGAGGAAAAAATACCGCATACTTGTCCAAGCTGCAAAGGAAATAAAATTCGGTATTATGGTACTGGAACACAAAAAATCGAAGAAGAGCTAAAAGATGTCATACCAGAAGCAAAAGTGATCCGAATGGATGTTGATACAACAAGAAAAAAAGGGGCACATGAAAAATTACTAAACGCTTTTGGAAATGGCGAAGCAGATATTTTATTAGGAACACAAATGATTGCAAAAGGGTTAGATTTTCCAAATATTACACTTGTTGGTGTTCTGAATGCCGATACAGGATTAGGTTTGCCCGATTTTAGAGCCAGTGAGCGGACATTTCAGCTGTTAACACAAGTAAGTGGACGTGCCGGGAGAGCTGAATTGACCGGTGAAGTAATTGTTCAGACCTTTAATCCTGAACATTATGCGATCCAGCTGGCCAAAGAGCACGATTACGACGCATTTTACAAAAAAGAGATGTCAATGAGGCGTCGCGGAAACTATCCACCTTATTTTTATACGATTCTGATCACGACTAGTCACGAAGAAGAACTTGCAGCAGCGAAAAAAATGCAACAAATCGTTCAATTCATTAAACCACAATTACAGCCTGAAACAATCATGTTAGGTCCAACGCCAAAAGCGGTTGCCCGCATGAATAATCGCTATTATTATCAAACAATCATTAAGTACAAGAGTGAACCACATTTAAAAGCAGTTTTACAAACGGTTTTAATGGAATCTCAAAAAGAAATGGCTAAAGGTTTGCAAATTGCGATTGACTCTGAGCCGATGAATTTCATTTAACTGGTAAAACGCTATTAGTTGAAGAAACGAAAAGAAAGAAGGCGAATCATGTCTGTATTATCAATTCTAAAATACCCTGATCCAATGCTTACTACTCCTACAAAAGAAGTAGATGGAATTACAGATGAAATTATTCAATTATTAGAGGATATGTATGAAACAATGGTTGCCAGTGATGGAATTGGGATTGCAGCCCCGCAAGTAAACAGCAATCTTAGACTAGCGATAGTAGAAATTGATGAAGAATCGGGATTGTTTGAAATGATCAATCCACGTATCATACACTCAACAGGAGAGACAATCGATGTAGAAGGCTGCTTGAGCTTTCCAGAAATATATGGAACAATAAAAAGAGCAGATACAATTGTTTTAAGATACTATGATCGTAATGGGGACGAATATGAAGTAGAAGCAGATGACTACCTCTCACGTGCTTTTCAGCATGAGTTAGAACACTTAGATGGCAAGTTGTTTACTGATAAAATTATTCAAAAAATCAAACCAGAAGATTTAGAAACTTATATGGAGGCGAATTTAGAATGATAAAAATCATATTTATGGGAACTCCTGCTTTTTCAGTTCCAATACTTGAAGCATTGATTGATTCCGAGTATCAAGTGGTAGCTGTTGTTACTCAACCAGATAGACCAGTAGGCAGAAAAAGAGTATTGCAAGCCTCACCAGTTAAAGCTGCTGCTCTTGAGCATGGTTTACCTATATTTCAACCGGAAAAGATCTCAGGTTCATCTGAAATGGATGCACTCATCGCACTAGAACCTGACTTGATCGTTACAGCTGCATTTGGTCAATTTTTGCCGCAAAAATTATTATCTGTTCCTAAATACGGAGCTATCAATGTGCATGCTTCTTTGTTGCCCAAGTACCGTGGTGGAGCACCAGTCCACTATGCTCTGATGAAGGGAGAAAAAGAAACTGGGGTCTCTATTATGTACATGGAGAAAAAAATGGATGCAGGAGATATAATCGCACAGAAATCATTAGAAATTTCTAGAGATGATGATGTCGGAACGTTATTTGATCGTTTAAGTGCATTAGGTAAAGACTTATTGATGGAAACTTTACCGAAATTATTAGCAGGAGATATTACGCCAGTAAAACAAAACGAAGCGGAAGTTACTTTTTCACCTAACATTAAACGCGAAGAAGAAGAGGTAGATTGGACCAAAACAGCAACTGAAGTTGATTATCAAGTTCGCGGCATGCGTCCTTGGCCAGTAGCCTATACTGTAGCAGAGGGGAAAAGGCTGAAGTTATGGGATGTGACGCCTACTGAAGAAAAAACAACTGCTTCTCCCGGAACCATTATACGGATTGAAAAAGAAGCACTCTATTTAGCTTGCGGGAATCAGACAGTTGTAAAAATAAATGAAGTTCAACCAGCTGGAAGAAGTAAAATGACTATCATGGCTTTTTTAACTGGAGTGGGAAGCCAACTAAAAGTTGGAGAAAAGGTAGGGTCAAATGGAAAATAATGAAAATCTGCAAAAAAGAAATGTTAAAAAGACAAGCCGTTATTTAGCTATGTCAATCTTAGAACGAACAGATAAGATGGGTTCGTATTCAAATTTACTGATCAATGAAGCAATCCAAAAAAATAATTTAAGTGCGGCAGATGCACGCTTGTTAACCGAATTGGTATATGGCGTATTGCAACGGAAATTAACGTTGGATTTTTATTTAGCCCCTTTTTTAAATGAAGATAAAAAAATTGATGCATGGGTCCGGAATCTATTAAGATTGTCCATCTATCAAATGATTTATTTAGATAAAATACCGGTTCATGCAATTTTGTTTGAAGCTGTTGAAGTAGCTAAGAAAAAAGGCCATATCGGGATCAGTAAATTTATTAATGGTGTATTGAGAAACGCTGATCGTAAAGGCTTCCCCAGCACTGAAATGATTGAAGATCCTATCGAACGATTGAGTATCGAGTTAAGCATGCCAAGGTGGTTAGTCGAAAGATTCACTGCAGATATTGGGTTGGAAGAAACTAAAAAAATGGGTGAGTCTTTACTTCGTCCCAGTCATGCAAGTGCACGAGTGAATGGAAAATTCTTAACGGTTGCAGAAGCACTGAAAGCCATGGAAGAAGAAGGCTTTGATGTTCGCAAAAGTACCATTTCTACAGTTGGTATAATCAGTGATGGCGGACATTTTGCCTCATCACCTTTATTTCAATCTGGGCAGTTAACGATTCAAGATGAATCTTCTCAACTAGTTGCGCCTATTTTACAATTAGAGCCGCATCACCAAATTTTAGATGCGTGTGCTGCTCCAGGTGGGAAAACAACTCATATTGCTTCTTACTTATCTGCTGAAGAGGGTGGAAAAGTGACAGCACTCGATCTGCATGAACATAAAGTAGCTTTGATTACTGAAAATGCTAAAAGAATGCATGTAGAAGATGTTGTAACAGCAATGAAATTGGATGCCAGAAATGTAGATCAAGTGTTTACGGATGAACAGTTTGATCGTATATTAGTAGATGCTCCTTGTTCTGGTTTAGGGTTAATGAGACGTAAACCAGATATCAAATATACTAAGAAGGAAAAAGATTTATTAAACTTACAAAGAGTACAACTTGGTATTTTGGAACAAGTAGCTCCAAAATTAAAAGTAGGTGGACTTTTAGTTTATAGTACCTGTACAATAACAAATGAGGAAAATAAAGAAACAGTCGAGAAATTCCTAGCTTCTCATTTAGACTTTGAACAAGCTCCTATAATGGTTGAAGAACCGCTATCTGAATGTTTGAAAGATGGATCTCTTCAAATTTATCCACATGATTTTGGAACAGATGGCTTTTTTATTAGTTGCTTAAGAAAAATACAGAAATAACTTACTCAAGAGCTGGTACAAGTATAACGGGAAGTTTCCTTTTCCCGTTTGATTTTTTTTAAGCACTTATATTTCTGTATCATTTCACTAAGGCTTGAATAAGCAAGCCTTAGTGAAATGATACAGAGCATTAATAATGAAATTTAACTCGAAATAAATTATTGAAGGGTATGAGGTAGAACAATGGAAGTTGTATTTCGCAGTGATACAGGCAAGAAGAGAAAAAACAATCAAGATTTTGTAGGTTACTTTATAAATAAAAAAAATATTATTCTAGCTATTCTTTGTGATGGAATGGGCGGGCATCGAGGTGGGGATGTTGCTAGCGAAATGGCTGTTTCTCATTTAGGGCATTCATGGGAAGAATCAGATCTTCAGGATGCTGAGCAAATCACACAATGGATGTTGACACGTATTAGTCTTGAAAACAAACGTATCTTGGAGAAATCACGTCAATTTTCTGATTTAGAAGGAATGGGGACCACACTTGTAGCTGCAGCACTGGTCAACAACGAATTCGTTATTGCGAATATTGGTGATAGCAGAGGATACCACTACACTGCTGGGCGCTTAAATCAAGTAACTGAAGACCACTCTCTAGTAAATGAACTAGTGAAAAGCGGCGAGATTTCTTTAGAAGCTGCTGAAAATCATCCTAGAAAAAACGTATTGACCCGCTCATTGGGTGTGACGGAGGAAATCGATATCGATGTAACTATTCTACCAGCATTACCTAACGATCAAATGTTGCTTTGTTCAGATGGATTAACAAATATGGTCAAGGATCAAGATATAAAAAATATTTTAAGTGCTCAAAAATCAGCGCAAGAAAAAGTTGAAACGTTGATAGCGATGGCTAATGAACGTGGAGGATACGATAATATAACCATCATATTGGTACATACAAAAACAGAAGGGGGGGATAACAATCATGGAAAAGGGGAAGAAACTGAACGGCCGTTATAAAATAATTAGATCAGTCGGTTCTGGCGGCATGGCAAATGTTTACCTTGCAAGAGATCTTATCTTAGAAAGAGATGTTGCAGTTAAGGTGTTGCGTTTTGACTTTAGAGATGATCAAAATACGATTCGACGATTCAAACGGGAAGCTTTGGCCGCTACAGAATTGATTCATCCTAATATTGTGAGTGTGTATGATGTTGGAGAAGAAGAAAATAACCAATATATTGTCATGGAGTATATTAAAGGAATGGATCTAAAGCATTATATCCATAGCAATTTCCCTATACCCTACCAAAAAGTTCTTGATATTATGAGACAAATTCTTGCAGCTGTTGAAGAAGCTCATAAAAATCGCATTATTCATAGAGATTTAAAGCCTCAAAATGTTTTAATAGATGAGTCAGGAGTCGTCAAGATAACCGATTTTGGAATAGCAGTAGCGTTATCTCAAACGTCTATTACTCAAACAAATTCTTTATTGGGATCGGTCCATTATCTTTCTCCAGAACAAGCAAGAGGAGGAATGGCAACTAACCAATCAGATATCTATTCATTAGGTATTATTTTATATGAATTGTTAACTGGTAATGTTCCTTTTGAAGGAGAGTCTGCAGTATCGATTGCTTTAAAGCATTTTCAAGAGTCGCTGCCATCGGTAAAAGATTTTGATCATCGTATTCCGCAGTCTTTAGAAAACGTTGTACTTAAAGCAACTGCAAAAGAAACGATTGACAGGTATCGTTCAGTACAAGAAATGGCTTCTGATTTGGAGACCTCTTTATCGCCTCAAAGAATCAAGGAATCAAAATTTATTCCAGCTAGCCTGATGGAGAAGACAAAAATATTGCAACCAATTATTCCTGTAGCACCTACCGCAATTGTTGATGTCGAAGAAAAAGCACCTGATCCTAAAAATAAAAAACAAAATAATGAAATAAATAAAGATACAAAGCCAAAGAAAAAACAGCGGAAAATATTTTGGCTTACATTATTATTGCTTTTGCTTATTATTACAGGAAGCATGGTTGCGTTTGCCCTTACGGCTCCTAAAGATGTTTTAATACCAGATGTTGCAGGAATGTCAAAAGAAGAAGCTGAAAATGCCCTTTTAGCGGTCGATTTGTACGTTAATACAACTATTATAGAGACAAGCGAAGACGTTAAAGAAGGCCTGGTTACGAGAACTGATCCAGAAGTGGATTCAAGTGTTAAAGAAGAAACGGATGTCAATTTGTACATCAGTTCTGGGAAAGAGACTGTTTCATTTAAAGATTATACAGGTGAACCTTATGAAGAAGTTCGAGCAGAACTTATAGAGCAAGGATTTATTACTAAACGGATAGATGAAAGTAGTAATACTTTCTCAGAAGGTTCGATCATTGAACAAAGTATAGACGAAGACGAAGAAGTTGTTCCTAGTGAAACAACAGTGACGTTAACAGTTAGTACCGGTGAAGCAAAATTTGAGATGAAAGATTTGACAGGATATTCTGAAAAAGGCGTGCAAGATTATGCGAATGAGAAAGGGCTGACAGTCACTATAAATAAAGATTATTCTGGCGAAGTTTCAGAAGGTCAAGTCATCTCACAGGATCCACCCACAGGAGAATTGTTGTCTAGTGGTGCTTCTATTTCAGTCGTGATCTCATTGGGAGAAAAACCGGAACAAACATTTTCAAAAACGGTAACTATCCCTTATGCTGAACCAAAAACGAATGAATCAGAAAAAGCAGAGTCTGAGTCTGGAAAAAAAGCAGAAAGCGGCTCACAAGAATCGACTCCTATACCAAATGAAGTTGTCATTTATATTGAAGATAACGAACACACCTTAGAAGATGAATTTCAAAAATTTACGATCACAGAAGATTTCGAAACGGTGATTCCATTTGTTCTTCAAGAAGGCGATACTGGGACTTATCGTATTGAACGTGATGGAGAAGTTATAGAAGAAAATACTAAAGTTACAGCTGAATAAAAATTAATGGATCAAAGAACTGATTTCAAGTTCTTTGATCTTTTTTTGTATGTAAGAAATATGGCTTATGTGATTAAAATCTTGCTTTCTTGAGATTCATTCAGTAGAGTAGAACTGAGAACACGTATTAGGAGGGATTTTATTGCCGGAAGGTCAAATTAGAAAAGCATTGAGTGGCTTTTATTATGTTTATTATAAAGGCGAAACCTATCAGACCAGAGGTAGAGGGAACTTTCGGAAAAGAGATTTGACGCCTTTAGTTGGCGACTATGTTTTATTTGAAAGTGGGAATTTAAAAGAAGGTGTCGTAAAAGAACTATTGCCTAGAAAAAATGAATTAGTCCGGCCGCCGGTAGCGAATGTTGATATAGGTGTAGTAGTAATGTCAGCTATTGAACCGAATTTTTCAACTAATTTATTAGACCGCTTTTTGGTCACTTTAGAAAGTAAAGGGATCCAAGCCGTTATCTATGTTAGTAAAATTGATTTATTATCGAGTGAAACGCTCCAAGAAATTAAAGAAAAACAGCAAGCTTATGAAAAAATCGGCTATCCCATTATTGTACCTGAAAAAGAAGATAATAAAAAAGCATTAGAAGAATTAGTTTCTTATTTTCCTGGGAAATTAACTGTTTTTATGGGGCAATCTGGAGCTGGCAAGTCAACATTGTTGAACAGTATTGCACCTGATTTACTATTAAAGACTGCTGAAATTTCAAGCGCGCTTGGAAGAGGGAAACATACAACAAGACACGTTGAATTATTGCCTTTATACGATGGACTAGTGGCTGATACACCAGGTTTTAGTTCAATCGATTTTTTAGAACTTGAAGCTGAAGAACTCTCGGCTTGTTTCCCTGATTTTGTTGAGGTACAAGATGAATGCCGATTCAGAGGGTGTATGCATAAAAAGGAACCGGGATGTCAAGTGAAAAAAGATGTCGAATTAAAAAAGATACCAGAGTACCGGTATCAACATTACTTGCAATTTTTAAATGAAATTGAAAGTCGTAAACCAAGGTATAATAATAAAGACAAGAAATGAGGACGAAAAAATGAAACTAGCACCATCTATTTTGAGCGCAGACTTTGCAAATTTAGCAAGAGATATTCGTTTATTGGAAGAGGGAGGAGCAGATTATATCCATGTTGATGTGATGGATGGACATTTTGTACCTAATATTACGTTTGGAGCGGATACGGTAGCTGCTATCCGTCCGGTAACAAAATTACCTTTAGATTGTCATTTGATGGTAGAGTACCCAGAACATTACATTGAAAATTTTGCTAAAGCTGGCGCAGATATTATTACAGTGCATGCTGAAAGTACACCTCATATTCATCGCGTTATTCAATTAATAAAAGATCAAGGTGTTAAAGCGGGGATCGCCGTTAATCCAGGCACGCCGATCGAATCATTGATCCATGTATTAGGACTAGTTGATTTAGTTTTAGTTATGACAGTCAACCCAGGTTATGGTGGACAAAGTTTTATCCCTGAAACACTTAAAAAAATAAAAACAGCAAAAGAGTTGAAAGAAAGAGAAGGTTATACTTATGAGATTCAAGTTGATGGGGGAATAGCTGAACAGACTGCTAAACAATGCAAAGAAGCGGGAGCATCTGTTTTTGTAGCAGGTTCTTACATTTATAATGCGGAAGATCCTAAAAGTCAAATGGCTTTATTGATGGATGCGGTAAGCTAGGATGGAACAGCAACTTGCAATCATGGTTGGTGGACCTTATGAACGCATACCAGTATTAAAAGATGTTAATTCAAAAGAACTCATTTGGATAGGTGTCGATAGAGGAACAGTGCGTTTATTGGAACAAGGAATTGTTCCTAAGATAGCTTTAGGTGATTTTGATTCTGTTACAAAAGAGGAATTAAAAAAAATCAAGAATAAAGTTGCTGATGTCCGGGTTTATCAAGCCGAAAAAGATGAGACGGATACAGAGTTGGCTGTCCGAGTTGCTTTTGACGAATTTAAACCAACTAAGGTTTTTATTTACGGAGGCACTGGGGGGAGAATAGATCATTTATTAAATAATATTTATATGGTGTTCCAACCGAAGATCTTCCAGCAAGCAGCTAAAATCTGTTTGGTAGATGTTCAAAATACCATCTCCTACTTCTTACCCGGTACACATACAATAACAAAGGAACAAGATAAAGAGTATCTTGCATTTATTTGTTTATCTGCAGTAGAGCAATTGTCAATAAAAGATGCAAAGTATCGATTAGAAAATGTGGATTTTGCTTACCCAGTTTCTTTGGCAAGCAATGAATTTATTGCAGATAAAGTGACTTTCTCCTTTAAATCGGGAATAATAGCGGTCATTCAAAGTAAAGATGACGAGTCAAAAGAATAAAAGTAATTTAGGTGAATGTAAAAGTAAACAAATAAAAAAAACCTTTTCCATAACGATGGGAAAGGTTTTTTTTTAAGTAAAATTATACGCGTGCAATTTTACCAGATTTAAGTGCTCGAGTTGATACCCAAACTTTTTGAGGTGAACCGTCAATCATGATACGAACTTTTTGCAAGTTAGCACCCCAAGTACGTTTTGATTTGTTCATAGCGTGAGAGCGGTTATTTCCGCTTCTTGCTTTACGTCCTGTAATTGCACATTCTTTAGCCATTAGTCTTTCCTCCTTTGCCGATATATCGAAGCAAAGCTTCAATCAATACTCATACTTCAATAATTTATCATAATTTAGTTGCCTTTGCAAGAACTTCTTTCAAGGAAATTTACTTGACAGCCTTTTATTGTTTGCCTAGTGTTAGTTTAGATGAGGAGAAGGATAGAGAAACTTTGTTTTTCTTTTCTTATTTAGTCTGCTATGATAAAATATAGAGTAGTAATTTATGGCTTGCTAGCCAAGAGGAGGATTTTTAACATGGCAGTTAAAATCAAAACACAATTTGGAACAATCGATATCTCAAACGAAGTCATTGCGACTGTTGTTGGGGGCGCTGCAACTGAAATTTTTGGAATCGTTGGTATGGCAAGTAAAAGTCAAATAAGGGATAATTTAAATGATATACTAAAAAAAGAAAACTATTCACGTGGCGTTATCGTTCGTCAAGAAGAGAATGGTGTAGCAGTTGATATTTATATTATTGTAAGTTATGGAATAAAAATTTCTGAAGTTAGTCGTAATGTACAAGAAATTGTAAAATACAATTTGGAAACAATGCTAGGTGTCACCGCTAATACTGTAAATGTTTATGTTCAAGGTGTTCGCGTATTAAATGACTAATAAGGACTTATCAAAGAAGAAATAGTTACTATTACTTTATTGAAAAGTAACTAAGGAGGATATATGTAGTGAAAGTTACAAAATTAGAAGGTAAACAGTTTCGCTTAATGATAGCAACAGGAGCTACTCGTTTAGATAAAAATGCGGAATATGTGAACTCATTAAATGTTTTTCCAGTTCCAGACGGTGATACAGGAACCAATATGAATTTATCATTGGCTAGTGGAGCTAAGGCCGTTGCTAACACAGCTTCTGAAAGCATCGGAGATCTGTCAGCAGCCTTATCTAAAGGTTTACTAATGGGAGCTCGTGGAAATTCTGGAGTTATTTTATCTCAATTATTTAGAGGATTCGGCAAAGCTATCGAAAATAAAGAAACGTTGTCTTCTAAAGACTTTTCTGAAGCTTTTACTAGAGGTGTTGAAACGGCATATAAAGCGGTCATGAAACCTGTTGAAGGAACTATTTTAACTGTAGCTCGCGAATCTGCTAAAGCTGGTGAAAAAAAAGCAAAAGAGACAGATGATGTTGTTGTTGTAATGGAAGCAGTCGTACGTGGAGCTAAAAAATCACTGGCTAAAACACCTGATTTATTGCCTATACTTAAAGAAGTTGGAGTTGTAGACAGCGGCGGACAAGGATTGTTATTTATTTATGAAGGATTCTTAGAAGTGTTGTCTGGAAAAGTTATAGAAGAAGATATCAATCAGCCTTCTCCACAAGAAATGTCAGAACTAGTTAATGCGGAACACCATAAAAGTGTTTCAGACCACATTCATACTGAAGATATCAAATATGGTTATTGTACAGAAATCATGGTTGAAATTGGCAAAGGAGAAACAGTTGATAGTGAATTTGACTACGATACATTCCGTAACCATCTAAACGAGATCGGTGATTCCTTACTAGTTGTTGCTGATGACGATATCGTTAAGGTTCATGTCCATACAGAACATCCAGGAGAAGTTATGAATTATGGTCAAAAATTTGGTTCATTACTTAAAATAAAAGTTGATAACATGCGTGTTCAGCATGAAACGATTCTTGAAAGTGAGTCGCACCAGCTCGTTGAAAAAAAAGCTAAAACCCCTTATGGTATTATTGCGGTTGCAGCGGGAAAAGGCGTTCAAGACTTGTTTAAAAGTTTAGGCGTTGACTATGTCATCAGTGGTGGACAAACAATGAATCCAAGTACAGAGGATATTCTTAAAGCAATCGAAGAAGTAAATGCTGAAAAAATTATTATTTTACCAAACAATAAAAATATCTTTATGGCAGCAGATCAAGCAGCTGAAGTCAGCGAATTGCCAGTGGCTGTTATTCCTAGTAAAACAGTTTCACAAGGTATGACAGCAATGTTAGCTTTCAATGAGTTGAATGACTTAGATGCAAATAAGGCTGAGATGATGAGTGAATTAGCGAATGTTATAAGTGGTCAAGTTACGAATGCAGTAAGAGACACAGAAATTAATGGAATGACGATCAAAAAAGATGATTTTATGGGTATCATTGAAGGGGATATTAAAGTATCTCAATCAAACCGTAAAGATGTTACGATTGAAACCTTGAAACAAATGATATCAGAAGATAGTGAAATTGTGACAATTTTACTTGGAGAAGATGGGGATGAAAATGAAGCTGCTGAAATTGCTGCCGAAATTGAAAAACTATTTGAAGAAGTAGAAGTAGAAATTCATGATGGTCAACAACCAGTCTATCCGTATATCTTGTCGGTAGAATAATTAAAAGGCAAAAATAGATCGGGATTTTATTCCATTCCTATTTTTGCCTTTTTTGGTCAATCAAAAAGGGAATCACTATATTCAACAGCTCACTGCTATTGCTGCTTTGAGTAACCGGTACATTAAGGGAGGAAAGAGACAGACCGAAAAGTAGAATCTACAGCTTTGAATCTGTTGAAAAATATATGACTAAAACAATTTATGATTCTGTTTCTACCCTCCCTTACGTTGGAGAAAAACGGTTAGAGGCTTTGCACCAATTAGGTATCCACACCATTTTTGATTTGTTGTCTCATTATCCGACTCGTTATGAGGATATTCAAGAAAAAGATCTATTAGAGATAGGGGATCAAGAAAAAGTCACGTTGAAAGGAAATGTTGTTTCAGAAGCAGTGGTCAGCCGCTTTGGTCCGAAGAAAAACCGCCTATCATTTCGTCTCATTATTGACCACGCTGTGATATCGGTTACTTTTTTTAATCAGCCCTATTTAAAAAATAAAATCGTTACCGGAGAAGAAATAGCTGTTTTTGGCAAATGGGATGCAAAAAGAAAAATTCTGACCGGCATAAAAATTTTAGGAAGTCGCTCAGATTCTGAGAATGGCGATTTTGAATCAGTTTATAGTGCAAATAAGGCTATTAAACAAAGCACGATTTTGAAACTGATCACAGAAGCCTTCAAATACTACGAAGATTATATCCCAGAGGTCGTGCCGCCAGAATTAAGAATCAAATATAGATTAATTTCTCATCATGACGCTATTTATGCGATGCATTTCCCAGCTTCAGAAGAACAAAAGAAACAAGCTAGAAGAGAAGTGATTTTTGAAGAGTTTTTATTGTACCAAATGCGTATGCAGATCGTTCGAAAAAAACAAAAAGCGATGGGCAAAGGAAACTCACTCAAGTACAATGTGACTGACTTGAGGAAATTTATTGAAACTTTGCCTTTTGAATTAACGAAAGCACAAAAGCGAGTTGTAAATGAAATCTGCAGCGATTTAAGACAGCCGATCCATATGCATCGATTGCTGCAAGGAGACGTTGGGAGCGGAAAAACGATTGTTGCCGCAATCGCATTATATGCTGCTACAAATGTGGGTGTCCAGTCGGCTTTAATGGTGCCAACTGAAATCCTTGCCGAACAGCATATGGAAAGTCTGTCCGAATTGTTTGATCCTCTTGAGGTCCGAATTGCTTTGTTGACGGGTTCAACAAAAACAAAAGACCGACGTTTGATTTTAGAACAATTAGCTAATGGCGAATTAGACGTTCTTATAGGCACGCATGCATTGATTCAAGAAGGCGTATCTTTTTCTCGCTTAGGTTTAGTCATCACGGATGAACAGCATCGTTTTGGTGTGAATCAACGGAAATTATTGAGAGATAAAGGAAAAGATGCGGATGTTTTATTTATGACAGCTACTCCTATCCCACGGACCTTAGCAATTACGGCGTATGGCGAAATGGATGTTTCTATTATCGATGAAATGCCTGCTGGAAGAATTCCGATTCAAACGTCATGGATCAAACCGCAGAATTTTGAAAGAACATTAGAATTCATTGAATTTCAATTAAGAAAAGGATCGCAAGCGTATGTTATTTGTCCATTAATTGAAGAATCAGAAAGTATGGATGTTAAAAATGCCACGGATATATATGAAAAGTTAACAGCTTATTACGGTGGCCGCTTTCAAGTAGGTTTGTTGCATGGAAAAATGAAATCAAGAGATAAAGAAAGTGTCATGGAAAATTTCAAAGAAAAAAGCTTGCAAGTTCTTGTATCTACAACTGTTATTGAAGTAGGAGTGAATGTGCCTAATGCGACGACTATGGTCATTTACGATGCTGACCGCTTTGGCCTGTCTCAATTGCATCAGTTAAGAGGCCGAGTTGGTCGCGGAGATAAAGAATCTTATTGTGTCCTTGTCGCGAACCCTAAAACAGAAAACGGAATGGAACGCATGAAAATAATGACAGAAACAACAGATGGCTTTTTACTTAGTGAAAAAGATTTAGAGTTGAGAGGACCTGGAGATTTGTTTGGCAATAAACAATCGGGGCTGCCCAATTTTAAAATAGGGAATATTGTAGATGATTTTGGAGCTCTAGAAGCAGCCAGACAAGAAGCGAATAATTTGATCAATCAAAAAGATTTTCTGTTAAACGAACTTTATCAAGCCCTTAGAGAAGCTATTGGGTTCAATGAATTAGAAGGTTTAGATTTTAATTGAGATTTACCCGCAATTAGTGGTAAAATTTGGTAGCATGTAAAGTTTAGTAATGTTGGAAATTCACTAGGAGGCAAATGATTTGAAAATTGCAGTAGATGCTATGGGTGGAGATAACGCTCCACAAGCAATTGTAGAAGGTATCATGATGGCAGTTAAAGAATATCAGGATATTGAATTTATTCTTTATGGAAAAGAAGAAGCTATCAGGAAATACTTAACAGATGAAACAAATATTACCATTGTTCATACAGATGAAAAAATTATGAGTGAAGATGACCCCGTTCGCGCTGTCCGCCGTAAAAAGAATGCCTCAATGGTACTAGCAGCTCAAGCTGTTAAAGACAAAAAAGCTGATGCGTTATTTTCTGCGGGAAATACCGGTGCATTGTTGACAGCTGGGCTATTGATCATTGGACGGATCAAAGGAATCGACCGACCAGGTTTATTAGTGACACTACCTGTCATTGGGAATGAAAATGAAACTTTCAATTTAATGGATGTCGGTGCAAATGCAGATACTAAACCAGAAAATATTAACCAATACGCAACATTAGGCAGCTATTATGCTCAATTTGTTAGAGGAGTAAAAAATCCGAAAGTTGGTTTATTAAACAACGGGACCGAAGAAAATAAAGGAAACGATGTAACTAAGAGAGCTTATCAACTGCTAGCAAATAATACCGATATTAATTTCGTTGGAAACGTAGAAGCGCGTGAGTTGTTGAGTGGTATAGCAGATGTAGTGGTTACAGATGGTTATACTGGAAATGCAGTATTAAAAACAATTGAAGGTACTGCGCTATCTATGATGAAACTAATTAAAAATGCTGTGTATGAAAATGGTGTAAAAGCTAAATTAGGTGGATTATTATTGAAAGATAGTTTTTCTAGTATGAAAGATGTTTTAGATTATTCTAAACATGGTGGAGCAGTACTATTTGGAGTTAAAGCACCAGTTATCAAAACGCATGGATCAACTGAGAAAGAAGCGGTCTATTACACGATCAGACAAATTCATGAAATGTTAGATTCTCATGTTATTGATGACTTAGTTCACCATTTTGAAGAAAAAGAAGCGTCAGCTATACTTAAAAAATAGTTGGACAATAGTTATAATTATCGTTAAAATAAATTGAGTGATGTAAATTAGTTTTGAGTATAAAAAGTCGAATACGGAGGTGTATATATTGTCTACTAATGAAACTTTCGAAAAAATAAAAAAAATCATCGTTGAAAGATTCGGTATTGACGAAGAAAAAGTTACCAAAGAGCTTACTTTTAAAGAAGATTTAGGTGCTGATTCTCTTGATGTCGTAGAATTAGTTATGGAATTAGAAGATGTTTTTGGGACAGAAATATCTGATGAAGATGCTGAACGCATCAAAACAGTTGGAGATGCAGTAACGCATATCGAAGAGCACAAAAATTAAACTATTTATTCAGAGTCACTGAGCTTATTCATAAGTTAGTGACTCTTTTTTTTTTTGGAAAAGAAATGCCTTTAATTTTCGAGAGGGACTGACATGTTAGTTAGTGGGGCCAAACTAGAAATGGTTTATTTTTATCAGTAAAAGCGGTATAATGGTAGAGCATGGATAAATTTTAACAGAAAGGGAGAATATAATGGACGAAGTATTTTTAACACATTTAAAAACTAAATTTAGTTTGGTTTTTCATGACCTTTCTTATTTAGAAGAAGCATTCACCCATTCATCATATGTGAATGAGCACAGGAACCTTAAATTGAAAGATAATGAAAGAATTGAATTTTTAGGAGATGCTGTCTTAGAACTGACCGTATCAAGATTCTTATATGAATTGTATCCTGATGTACCTGAAGGGAAATTAACACGATTGAGAGCGACTATTGTTTGTGAAGTGAGTTTGAGTCAATTTGCAAAAGAATACGAATTCGATCAATTTATCCGTTTAGGTAAAGGCGAAGAGCGTATGAATGGACGAAAACGTCCAGCATTGCTTTGTGATCTATTTGAATCTTTTATTGGAGCGTTATATTTAGATCAAGGAATAGACAGTGTATTATTTTTTCTTGAACAAACGATCTTTCCGAAAATCAATTCCGGTGCTTTCTCACATGTGATGGATCATAAAACAAACTTACAAGAGTTTTTACAACAAAAAGGTGAAATTGGAATCGAGTATCAATTGGTCGATGAGATAGGACCAGCACATCAAAAAGCATTCGTAGTAGAAGTACTTGCTGAAGGACAAAGCCTGGGACAAGGTCAAGGGACAACAAAAAAAGCTGCTGAACAAGTAGCAGCTGAAAATGCATTACTTGCTTTATTAGAAAAATAGTACAGGGGAAAGGAGCCAGTAGTTGTGCAATTAAAAAGAATAGACATCGCTGGTTTCAAATCGTTTGCAGATAAAACGACAATTGAGTTTCATGATGGTGTAACTGCTGTTGTTGGTCCTAATGGAAGTGGGAAAAGCAATATAACAGAAGCTATTCGCTGGGTTTTAGGCGAACAATCAGCAAAAAATTTACGTGGCGGAAAAATGAATGATATCATCTTTTCAGGATCTGATACAAGAAAGCCGGTCAACCTAGCTGAAGTCACATTGATACTAGAAAATGAAGATCAGTTTTTACCGTTAGAATTTAGCGAAATAAGTGTCACCAGACGATTACATCGAAATGGTGAGAGTGAATTTTATCTGAATAAACAAGCTTGTCGCTTGAAAGACATTGTGGACCTATTTATGGATTCTGGATTAGGAAAAGAATCTTTTTCAATAATTTCACAAGGAAAAGTGGAAAGTATTTTCAACAGCAAGCCAGAAGAGAGACGGTCTATTTTTGAAGAAGCAGCAGGTGTTTTAAAGTACAAAATACGCAAAAAAAAAGCTGAACAAAAATTAACTGAAACTGAAGAAAATTTAAATCGTGTTCAAGATATTGTCTATGAACTAGAAGGACTAGTTGAACCACTAAGAGAACAAAGCAGTATAGCAAGAGATTTTTTAGCATACAAAGAACAACTGACTGAAATGGACATTGCTCTAATGGTCGTTGAAATTGAGCAGTTAAAAATCAATTGGGATGAAAGCAAAAAGAGAATGATTTCTTTTGAAAAGCAATTAACTGAAAAGAAACAAAGTTTGTTAGAGTGTGAGAATCAGCTGGAAATTAAACGCGAAAAAAAAGTGAAATTAACTGAAGAAATAGAAGAAAATCAGCAAAAATTAGTCCAAGCTATTCAATTATTTGAGCAGACAGAGGGCCAAAAAAATGTTTTATCTGAGCGTAATAAATATACAACTGAAAATTTACAACAACTTGAAGCCTCTAAAGAGCAATCAAATCAAGCAATCAGTCGATTGGAGCAACAATTAGAAACGATCAATGAAGAACTTGAACTGAAAATCGAGCAAGAAAAACAGTTGAAGATTGATTTTTCAGCTGCGGAAAAAGAAGCTTTATCTCTTTCGGGAAATTCAAAAGAAACAATAGAGAATTTACGAGATGAATATATTGAACAAATGCAAAAACAAACTAGTTTAAGAAATGAACAGAGTTACCTTGAGCGTAGTTCTTATCAAGTAGCGCAAAAAAGCTTGAAATCGGATGTATCAGTTTCAGAACTTAAAGAAAGTATAGCAACCATAACTTTAGATTTTGAACGGATCATTCAAGAGTTGACTGATGCGCAACAAGAGGTTGCTCAAAAATTATTGCTTTATCAAGAAAAACAAGCGAGCAACCAACTGAAAAGACAAGAGTTAGAAAACAATGAATCACGCATGTATGATGCCCTAAAGGTACTACAGCAAGCCAAAGCCAAAAAAGAAAGTTTAAAAGAATTGAATGAAGATTATGCAGGCTTTTACCAAGGTGTTAAAGAAATTTTGAAACGAAAACAAAAAATTGGCGGTATCATCGGTGCAGTTGCTGAATTGATTGAAGTACCCAAGCAAGCTGAACTTGCTATTGATATTGCACTCGGTGCAGCAAGTCAAAATATTATCGTTCAAGATGAACAAAGCGGTCGCAAAGGAATTCAATATTTGAAACAAAAGCGAATCGGTAGAGCAACGTTTTTACCTTTAACAACTATAAAAGCTCGTCAATTGCCAATATCTATAGAAAACAAAGCACGTAGCTGTGAAGGGTTTTTAGGTATTGCCAGCCAACTGATTGCTTACCCTGAATCGGTTGCAACGGTCATTCAAAATCTTTTAGGAACAACGATCGTAGCTAAAGACTTAGCATCTGCTAATACTATCGCTCGTGAAGTACAGTTTAAATACCGTGTTGTGACTCTTGAAGGAGACGTTATGAACGCTGGGGGTTCAATGACTGGAGGAGCAAGCAAATCTGGCAATCAAGGAAGTTTGTTTGCTCGTAAAAATGAATTAACAAGTTTAACGAAGCAGATAGAACAAATGGAAGAAACTTTAGCAAAAAAAGAAATAGAAGTTCGTACGATGAAACAAGCAATCAAAAAAGCAGAACTAAGTTTAAACGAGTTACGCGAAATCGGTGAAAAACAGCGGTTAAGAGAACAAGAATTAAAAAATCAATCTGAAACATTAAAAGAAAAACAGCTGCGCTTTACCAGAGAATTAAAAGCTGTTCAATACGAATGTCAAGAAGCCAAAGAAGAAGCTGAATCTTATGAATTGAAAAAAATGAATTTGGTGAAAGCTTTACAAACAAATAAAATTAAAATGGATCAAATCAACCACCAGATTCTACTAGCTTCTTCTCAAAATGAAGAGCGAGAAAAAAATCATGCTTTGATCAACGAAAAGCAACAAAATTTGCGAACCAAATTAGCTGCTATAAAAGAGCAGCTAGTTGGAATGAAAAAAGAACAAAAAACAGTGTCTAGTCAACTAGAGAATCAAGCTAAAGAGAATGTGTCACTTGCGAATCGAATGGAGCAGATATCTCGCTCTGAGGGTACTCACCAAATGACTAAGCAAGAATTGGGCGATAAATTAGCCCAACTAAGCGAAGCAAAACTTGCGTTAGAAAGTCACCTATCAAAAATAAAAAGTGAAAAGAATATGTTAGAAGTCAAATTGAGTGAGATAGAACAATTGACTACTAAAATAAATAATCAAAAGCACTATCTATTGGAAGATAAGGCGAAATCTGAAGTAGCGATGAATCGGACAGATGTAGCTATTGAAAATCGCTTAGATTACTTAAGCGAGGAGTATGGTTTAACCTTTGAAGCTGCAAAAATGAGCCAATCACTAGAGGTTTCTGTTGAAGAGGCGACACGTGAAGTGAAACTTTTGAAACAGAGTATTGAAGAATTGGGTGCTGTCAATATTGGTGCAATTGAAGAGTTTGAACGGGTCGATGATCGCTACTCTTTTCTTATTGAGCAACGCGAAGATTTATTAGAAGCAAAAATCAGTTTATATACTACGATGAATGAGATGGACGAGGAAGTTAAGATTCGATTTTCAGAGGTGTTTGAAGATATTAGCATGAAATTCTCTGAAGTCTTTCCGAAAATGTTTGGCGGAGGTTCTGCTGAATTGCGCTTAACAGATCCTGAAAATTTGTTAACAACAGGTATTGAGATCATTGCTCAGCCTCCAGGGAAAAAACTGCAACAACTAAGTTTGTTATCGGGGGGAGAACGAGCATTTACAGCAATTGCTTTAATGTTTTCGATCATACAAGTCCGTCCTGTACCATTTTGTATCTTAGATGAAGTGGAAGCAGCACTTGATGAAGCGAATGTTACCAGATTTGGGCGTTATTTAAAGCAATTTGATGGTGATACTCAATTTATTGTCATTACCCACCGTAAAGGAACGATGGAAGAAGCAAATGTGCTTTATGGCATTACGATGCAAGAATCAGGTGTTTCTAAAGTGGTGTCTGTTCGTTTAGAAGAAGCAGCGGATGTTCATGTTGGAATAACCTAGAAAAGTAGAAAGGGTGGAAAGATCGATAGGTGTCGATGTTTCCACCCTTTTAAACGAACTACCAAAAAGAATGGAGCCAAAGTATGATTAAATTAGTTGCAATTGATTTAGATGGAACATTACTAAATGGGGAACATATTATATCAAATGAGAATAAAGAAGCAATTAAAAAAGCAAAAGAACAAGGCGTTAAAGTTGTCCTTTGTACAGGGAGGCCTTTACTAGGAATGATCTCTTATCTAGAAGAGTTAAACTTAAGAGAGTCTGGAGATTATGGCATTACGTATAATGGTGGCCTAGTACAACGTACGGATACTGGTGACGTGTTATCTAAAACAACACTGACAAAAGTTGAGACAGAAGAAATTTTTGAATTAAGCAAGAAAATCAATGTTCCTTGTAATTTTATTGATTTAGAAAACATTTATGAACCACCCTATCCTGAGGGACGTGACTCACTTTATCCTACAGTGATGACAGCATTACCGTATGTTCCAATAATAATGGAGGAAATGTCTGGAGACATTGCAATCAATAAAACGGTCTTTTGTTATAGCCAAATTTTATTAGACGAAGCAATTAAAAATATTCCAGCTTATTTTTTTGAAAAATATACTATTATGAAATCAAGACCGATATTATTAGAATTAATGCCTAAAAATGTAGATAAAGGTACAGGTATAGCTGTTTTAGCCGATTTATTGGGCTTTGAAGCTTCAGAAGTAATGTCCTTAGGGGATGAGGCCAATGATGCAGCAATGATCGAATATGCAGGCATGGGAGTAGCTATGGGAAATGCTACAAACGAGATCAAGGCAATGGCTCAGTACATCACCAAAACAAATGAAGAGCATGGTGTAGCATACGCCATTCATAAGTTTGTGCTTAATCAATAAGCTGAAATTCTGAGAGAAGAGGGTGTGAAATGGGATTATTTGATAAAATAAAGAAAGCTTTTACAGGCGAAGAAAAGTTAGAGACCACTGAAGTAACTGAAAAATATGAGAAGGGTCTTGAAAAAACACGAAAAACATTTTCTCAACGCATGAATGAACTGTTTGCTAATTTCAGAACAGTTGATGAAGACTTTTTTGATGAGCTTGAGGAAGTTTTGATTGGAGCGGATGTTGGTTTTGAATCAACAATGGAGATCACTGATGCCCTACGTCAAGAAGTTAAATTAAAAAATGCAAAAGCCTCGAATGAAGTTCAGCAAGTAATCATTGAAAAAATGGTTGAGATCTATGAAAAAGGCAACACAGATAAACCTGAAATCAACCTAAATGCTGAAGGGTTAACCGTGATTTTACTGGTTGGCGTAAATGGCGTAGGCAAAACAACAACAATTGGTAAGATGGCTCATCTTTATAAACAAGAAGGAAAAAAAGTCATGTTAGCAGCTGGAGATACGTTTAGAGCGGGTGCAATCGAGCAGTTACATGTTTGGGGTGAACGTGTTGGAGCAGAAGTAGTCAGCGGTAAAGCTGGGGGCGATCCAGCAGCTGTAGTGTTTGATGCTATAAAAGAGGCCAAGCAACAAGAAGCGGATATATTATTCGTAGATACCGCAGGACGATTACAAAATAAAGTGAATTTAATGAACGAGTTAGAAAAAATGAAACGGATCATAGAACGTGAAATACCAGGTGGACCGCATGAAGTATTGCTAGTGCTAGATGCAACAACAGGACAAAACGCAATGAATCAAGCAAAAGAATTTAAAAAAGCGACTGATGTAACGGGTATTGTGTTGACCAAATTAGATGGTACAGCTAAAGGTGGAATTGTTTTAGCCATTCGTAAAGAGTTAGATATTCCTGTGAAATTTGTTGGATTAGGTGAAAGTATGGATGATCTGCAACTATTTGATCCAAATGAATACATCTACGGATTGTTCAGCGAACTGATCCAACACTCAATTTAATAATTTTCTGATTTGTCAAATTAAGCTATACAAACTATCTTCATCCATATAACTCATAAAAACTTCCAACGGTGTTTGGTAATTTAGTGACTTCCTTGGAATGTTATTTCGTTTGTGTGCAACAGATGATACGAAAGTCTGGTCAACTTCGTTGAAATCCATTTTTTTTGGCAATCCATCTTTTCGAAGAAGTCCATTAGAATTCTCATTTAAAGCTCGTTGTGAAGGCGTTCCAGGATCAGCGAAGTAAATAGCGACATCATGTTGGTTGCACAAAGATTTCCAGTTGGAAAACTCCTTTCCGCAATCAAACGTAATGGATTTGAATAAATTTTTTGGTATGGCTTGGAACCATTGATTCATGGCATTCTCAATGTCGCAGGCTTTACGCCCTTTGGGCTTTAAGGTAATGATAGCTTTTGATAAAATCTCTACTAGAGTAATAACCGCACTTTTGTGGTGAACACCTACAATGGTATCTCCTTCGATATGACCAAACTCTTCTTTAAATGTGGGATAGTCTATTATTCTTTCAGAGATATTTCGTTTATAAGCTTGTCTACCTCTACGTTCTTGATGTCCGTTAGGTTTTCTTTTCCCTTTCATCGGGAGTGTAACTTCATCGAATATTCTTTCTTTAAACTGCCTATAAAGTGTTCGTACGGAACAGTCTATTGTCATTTCTTTACGGCCAATAATGACATCCGGCGTCCAGCCCTCAGCTACTTTTCCCTTGATATAAAGCTGTTGTTCTTTTGGTAAATCAATTTTTTTGCGTCCACACTGTTTCTTGTTTTTTTTATACCGTAGGTAATGGTCGAAAGCTGTGTGTCCTGCTTTGAAGAACCTGATAACATTATTAATCGGTGTACGAGTACGATTCAAGTAAGTAGCTATTTTAGCAACTGGAACACCTTGGTGGTAATAAGCTTCTATCATCACTAGTTCATCCATGGTAATATGGGTATAGGTCATTCGTGATCACTCCTTGTTTTCTGTGGTTGGAAATACAATTAGAGTGTATCACGAATGGCTTTTTTATTTGTATAGCTTAATCTTACAATCGACGTTTTATAAAAAATAGCCAAGAACTCCTTTAATGGTTGAGCAATCAACTCAATTTAAAGGAGTTTATTTTTTTACTATCAGTTACAGAAGTTTTTGATGGCTCTACGTCAAATGGTGTGGATGAGCTAAATTTAGTTGGAAATAACGTCTTGTTTAAGCAGCGTGAGAGAATCTTCTCGCGCTGCTTTTTTTTGCTTTAAAACTAATCAAAATACGACATCTAAAGTTCTGAAAATTCCGATAACCATAAGCAACCCGTTTGATGACTTTTATTTTATTGATTGACCCTTCTAAAGCACCGTTAGAATAGGGATACATAAAAGTATGTTTTATCCTAGGCAAGTGTTTACGCAGGGTTTTAAGGGCAGTCTGCATAAAAGGAGATAACTCTTTAGGAGAAGCCTTAAGTACAAGGTTTTTAAACCCTTTATAGTCATTTTTTTTAGAATAATAAAGAAGATTTTGATACAAATCATACGTCGCTTTAAGAGTCTCGTCGAGCGTAAGTAGGTAGTCGATGATTTCTGTATTCGGTAAAGGTTTTTTAAAGAGTCGTTGATAGCGGTAATCCTTAAAATTTAAGTCGTCTGAATCCTTTAACAGGAGTTGCCAGTACCTTTTAAATTTTCTGTAATTCTTTAAATCTTCTGAATTAGAGGTATGGAATTGTTTCATTGTTTGAACTCTGGTTTGATTCAACGAGCGTGATATCAACTGAACGATATGGAAACGGTCAATGATCACTTTAGCATTAGGAAAGAGATCTTTAACTAATGTAAAGTAGGCCGCGTTCATGTCTACGACAATCGTTTTTACGTTCATCCTCGTCTTATAGGGATAGCGAAGAAAGTGACGGCGTAAAGCTAGTAGCAGCCGAGTTGGCAAGATATCGATTGGTTCATGTGTGTCTGCATTCGAATAAATAAAGCTCATTTTTCCTTCGACGTTTTTAACGGATTGAAATTCATCGAAAGAGAGGTGTTGCGGCAAGGATTTGAAGGTATTTTTAACAGACTGATTGAGTTGTTTCAAGACTCTGTCTACAGTGGTAGGAGAAACAAAATGCCGTTTAGACAGGTCTTTTATAGAAATAGTGTCGGCTAATTCAACCGCGATAGACTGTTTGACCCGTTTAGCGATGAAGCAACCTTCTTCAATTTCAGGAGAACGTGCAACAAAGGTAACACCGCATGCTCTACAAAGAAACCGCTGCTTCTTTAATCGAATAGACGTTGCATAATGAGTCGAACTGACCCATTTAACCCTAGAGGTTAAATACCCATTCTTTACAATAGAGTAGGCGTGGTTCTTCATCCCACAACACTCACAGTGAGTGGGTTTGTACGTTAAAGTGGCATAGAAAACTTTTGATCTGAACCCTTTGATTCGTTTCTCCTCGCAAAATTTTTCATCAAAAAAGATATTTTTATCTTTTAAATCAAGTGCAGTTCGGATACAATTATTATGAGACATATGAATTTTCCTTTCTAGTGGGTTGTCGTGACTTTATTCTAACTGGAAAATTCATTTGTTTCTATTTTTTTATAAAAAAATAGGTGCGAATGAATTTCTTCATCCACACCAAAAATTATACAGCCTTTTTGATCAGATCGTAAAAAAAGCAGCCAACAAGAGTAAATAGTTAGAAAATGTTTGTAAAAACAAGACAAACTATTGACTATTTGGGTAAAAATGGGTACGCTATTAAAGTATGTAAACGTGTTTTCCTTGACAGTTGTAAAGCGAAGAAAGAAGGGTTAAATTGGAAATTGAAAAAACAAATCAAATGAACGCCTTATTCGATTTCTATGGCTCCTTATTGACAGAGAAACAAAAAAGCTACATGCAATTGTACTATGCAGATGATTTTTCTTTAGGTGAAATTGCAGAAGAATTTGAAGTTAGTCGTCAAGCAATTTATGATAACATAAAGCGAACTGAAAATAGTTTAATAGAATATGAACGGAAATTGCATTTATTAGAAGATTTCAACGCAACAAAGGCAGTTGTAGAAGATATGTCGAGTTACATTAAAAGTCATTATCCAAAAGATGAGTCATTAGAACAGTTTATCCAGTTATTAAAAAGAGATAGAGATGAGAAATAAAGGAATGGTGAAGTAAAATGGCATTTGAAGGTTTAACGGAGCGTCTCCAAAATGCGATGACGAAAATGCGTCGTAAAGGGAAAGTAACAGAAGCTGATGTAAAAGAAATGATGAGAGAAGTGCGACTAGCTTTACTAGAAGCAGACGTTAACTTCAAAGTTGTTAAAGACTTTTTGAAAACGGTTAGTGCACGTGCAGTTGGTGCAGAAGTATTAGATAGCCTTTCTCCTGGACAGCAAATCATTAAAATTGTTAGTGAAGAATTAACTGATTTAATGGGTGGGGAACAAGCGACGATCCAAACAGCGGCAAAAGCACCAACCGTTGTCATGATGGTTGGGCTTCAAGGAGCAGGTAAAACGACTACAGCTGGTAAATTAGCTAGCTACTTACGTAAAAATCAAAACAAACGTTCTTTATTGATAGCAGCAGATATCTATCGTCCAGCGGCTATCCAACAATTGGAAACGATTGGTAAACAGTTAGATATACCGGTTTTCTCTATGGGAGATCAAGTAAGTCCTGTTGAAATTGCAAGACAAGGGATCGAAAAAGCCAAAGCAGAACATTTAGATTTTGTGCTGATCGATACTGCTGGACGTTTACAAATTGATGAAACATTGATGCAAGAATTAAGTGATATTAAAGAAACAACACAGCCAACAGAAATCTTTTTAGTTGTAGATGCTATGACTGGACAAGAAGCTGCAAATGTTGCCTCTTCTTTTAACGAACAATTAGATATCTCGGGTGTTATCTTAACGAAATTAGATGGCGATACTCGTGGTGGGGCTGCACTTTCTATTCGTGCAGTTACTGGTAAACCAATCAAATTTACAGGATCTGGGGAAAAATTAGATGCTTTAGAACCATTCTATCCAGACCGTATGGCTAACCGTATTTTAGGTATGGGAGATATGTTGACTCTGATTGAAAAGGCTCAAGAAGACTTTGATGAAAAAAAATCAGAAGAAATGATGACAAAATTACGGGAAAATACTTTTGACTTCAATGATTTTATTGAACAAATGGATCAAGTCAGCAATATGGGACCGATGGAAGATATTTTAAAAATGATTCCAGGCATGAGCAATGTTCCTGGGTTGGATAAACTTCAAATCGATCCAAAAGATACTGCCCGTATGAAAGCTATTGTCTTATCTATGACACCTAAAGAGAGAGAAAATCCAGATCTTTTATCTCAAAGCAGACGCCGCAGAATTGCTCGAGGATCTGCTCGTCCAATAGCTGAAGTCAATCGATTGATCAAACAATTCAATGAATCTAAAAAAATGATGGGCCAAATGTCTAAAGGAAATATGAATGGCATGGAAAATCTATTTGGACAAGGTGCAAAAGGCAAACTTGGGAAAATAGCAATGAATTCTATGGTCCGTAAAAACAAGAAAAAAATGAAGAAAAAAAATAAAAAAAGTCGTAAATAATATTTCAAAATAGTAAACTGGTGATTTATAAAAAAAAAACATGCTGTAAAGAAAAAACACTTTACAAGCTATAAATAAACTGGTAAACTAATTGTTGTGAGATAGTTAATGGAGGTGTAAGAAATATGGCAGTAAAAATTCGTTTAAAACGCATGGGATCTAAAAGAAATCCATTTTACCGTATCGTAGTTGCAGATTCACGTTCTCCACGTGATGGACGTTTCATCGAAACTGTAGGAACATACAATCCAGTTGTTAATCCAGCAGAAGTAAAAGTGGACGAAGAATCAGTATTAAAATGGTTAGCTAATGGTGCTCAACCTTCTGATACAATTCGTAACATCCTTTCAAAAGAAGGCATTATGAAAAAATTCCATGAATCAAAAAACAGTAAATAAAAGGATGTTTTCTATGGCTGACATAAAAGAATTAATTCTTACAGTTGTGAGTCCTCTTGTAAGTCATCCTGATGAGTTGATGATTGATTTAGTAGAAACTGAAGAGTTTTTAGAATATCAATTATCAGTTCATCCTGATGATGTAGGGCGAGTAATTGGAAAAAAAGGTCGCGTAGCTAAAGCTATCCGTACAATTGTTTACAGTGTGAGAGTTCTTGGACTTAAGCGTGTAAGATTAACAATTGTAAATAGCTAAATTCTGAAAAAGAAATCATTTCTTCAATAAGAGATGGTTTCTTTTTTTATTAAAAATTTTATCAAAAATGCTAATTGAATAGAGCAAGTCTATAATTTCCAGTTCTAAGCAATCAATTCGATCAATTGCTTGGAACTTTTGGAAGAATAAAGGACACTAAACTTTGAACGGTACTATGACTCTATATAAAAACAATCGTTCTATTAAAAATCTCTTTTGAAACACCAATACTATTTGTTAAATAACCAATAGAGTTAAAAAGAAAAACTAATTGTAAATGAGGGAACGAAATGATGAAAATGTACAATGTAGGAAAAATTGTTAACACACAAGGAATAAAAGGTGAGGTCCGTGTTATTTCAAAAACAGATTTTCCAGAAGAACGGTATAAAAAAGGGTCGACATTATCTTTATTTAAAGACGGAAAAAAAGTAACTGAATTAACGGTTGCAAGTCACCGCAAACAGAAGAACTTTGATATTATTTCTTTTGAAAACCATCCTAACATCAATGATGTAGAAAAATACCGTGATTGCATGTTGAAAGTTAGTGAAGAGCGATTAACTGATTTACCTAAAAATGAATTTTATTTACACCAAATTATTGGGCTGACCGTCCAAGATGAAGAGAAAAATGTAATCGGAAAAATCAGCGAAGTAATGTCACCAGGTGCTAATGATGTATGGGTAATTGAGCGACCTAAAAAGAAGGATTTGCTGATTCCATACATTGAAGATATAGTATTAGAGGTAGATTTAGAAGAGCAGCTAGTCACTATTCATGTGATGGAAGGGCTAGATGATTAATGAAAATTGATGTTTTGACCTTATTCCCAAGAATGTTCCAAGGGCCATTGACCGAGTCCATTATTGGAAAAGCTATTGAAAAAGATTTACTTCAAGTGAATGTGATGAATTTTAGAGACTACACAGATAATAAACACCAAAATGTAGATGATTATCCGTATGGCGGCGGTGCAGGAATGTTGTTAAAAGCACAGCCTATTTTTGCTGCACTAGATGCCGTAAAAGAAAAAAATCCAGATACAAAAAAACGTGTAATTTTATTGGATCCGGCAGGTATTCCGTTTACTCAATCCGTAGCAGAAGAATTAGCAGATGAAGAGCACTTAGTGTTTATTTGCGGCCATTATGAAGGCTATGACGAACGTATTCGGACTCTGGTAACAGATGAAATTTCTTTAGGTGATTATGTTTTAACCGGTGGAGAATTAGGCGCTATGGTGATAATCGATGCAACTGTTCGTTTACTACCTGAAGTTTTAGGGAATGATCAATCGGCTAAAACAGATTCTCATTCTACGGGTCTTTTAGAACAGCCACAATACACCAGGCCTGCTGAGTTTCGTGGGATGAAAGTTCCGGATGTACTAATTAGCGGCAATCATAAAAAAATAAAAGAGTGGCAAGATAAAGAATCAATCAGACGTACAATTGAGAGACGTCCTGATATGCTTGAGACAGTAAAGTTATCAGAAGAACAGCAAAGATATTTAAAAGAAATAAAACAAGAGAATTGAGCTTTTGATAAGACATTCTAAAAGAACAAAGATAAAGTGATTTTAAAATTATAAAATAAGGGAATTTACTTTACACCTATTAGAACATATGGTAATATTATTTGGTGAGCGGGTAGAACCTGCCATTAAACGATGTTCCGCTGTGTCCATATTGCGATGCATGAATGTTTGTTGGAAGGAGAAAATACTATGAGTAAATTAATCGAAGCAATTACTAACGGCCAATTACGTGAAGACATTCCAGCTTTCCGTCCAGGAGATACTGTACGTGTTCATGCTAAAATCGTCGAAGGTACTAGAGAACGTATCCAATTATTTGAAGGTGTTGTAATCAAACGCCGTGGTGCTGGAATCAGCCAATCTTATACAGTTCGTAAAATTTCTAATGGAATTGGCGTTGAACGTACATTCCCATTACATTCACCACGTGTTGCTCAAATTGAAGTTGTTCGCTTTGGTAAAGTACGTCGTGCTAAATTGTACTACTTACGTGAATTACACGGAAAAGCAGCTCGTATCAAAGAAATTCGTCGTTAAGATGTTTTTTTTAAGTTCTAACCTAATTAGGTTAGAACTTTTTTTGTTTTCTAAAATACACTGTTAATTATAAACAGAGTACGTTATAATTGAAAATGAAAAAGCGATTAGAATTTAAAAAAGTGGGGTATTGTAGAGTGAATAAAGCATTAGTAAACTTTGAAGCCATATTAAAAGCAAAAAATGTTCCTTTAGCTAAGAAAGAAATAAAAAACGGACAAATTCTGTATAATGGTAAATTTAAACTGAATGATAGTCAATCTTTACCATTTGGGATTGTTTTTGACAATAAAGAAGAAGGTATTATTGATTTTCAAATTGTCTACCATAAACTAGCTTATGTAACAAATTTTGATGCAAAACATCAAGTTTTAGACGTTTTAAATGAATTAAATGAAATGAAAACAGGATATTACCGTGTTTGTCTTGCAGGAGACGGAGAAATTTATATGAGACTTCTTTCTCGTACAACAGAAGATGTGAGAGCAGCTTATGAAATGATGATCGTTGGCTCAACGATTGCTAAAAGTATTCTTCCAAAAATTGAAGAAGCTGTGGCCAAAAAATAAAATTTGAATTCAGGCAGATAGATATCCAAAAGAAAGCAGGGGTTTTATGAAAGATCAAAAGCCTTTATTTCATGCTGAAATGGTTAATGAAACGGGTGTAAAGGGTCAAGCATTTGTAAAAAATGGTGGGCTAAAAGTTAAACTTTCTAGTCCGTTAAATGACGATGAAGGCACAAATCCTGAAGAATTGATTGGATTGTCTTTGAGTACTTGTTTAAATGCCACGATTCAATCTTTATTAAAAGCAAGAGGAAAAGAAAATACAAGCCGCGTTGAAGCTCATGTCGATTTTATGCGTGAACCAAATGGAATTGGCTACTTCTTTAACGTAAAAGCTTTTGCAAAAATTGACGGGTTGTCTTTTGAAGAAAATGAAAAAATCGTGAAAGAAGCTGAGAATCGTTGTCCTGTATCTAAATTATTAGCAGGAAGTGAGACAGTGTCAGTAAAAGCTGTTAGAGAGTTTTAATCTAAAAGACAAAAAGACCTTCAAAATTATTTTTGAAGGTCTTTTTACTGCAAATAAATTACCTATAATTTGTAAACTGAAGATCTATTGGTAAATTAGCATCTCGCAATAAAGCAATGACTTGTTGCAAATCATCACGGTTTTTACCAATCACTCGTATTTGATCGTCTTGTATTTGTGTTTTAACTTTGATACCCGATTTTTTAATGAGTTGAGTAATCGTTTTTGCGTGTTCTTTGTCGATCCCACTAATCAAGTCAGCGAATTGACGCACATTTCCGCCAAAAGCTTTTTCGGTTGAAGAATAGTGCAGGTTTCTGGTGGGAACGCCTCTTTTGACCAATTTATTAGACAAAACGTCTTTTACTTGCTCTAATTTAAAATCATCATCTGAAACTAAAATTAATTTTTCTTTTTCTAATTTGATCTCGCTGAGGGATCCTTTAAAATCAAAACGATTAGCAATTTCTTTTGTTGCTAACTGTATAGAATTTTTTATCTCTTCCATATTCATTTCTGAAACGATATCAAAACTTGCTTCTTTTGCCATAATTGTTTCCTCCTTCTAAATAGTGCTCTTAAATTGTACCACAAAGGCGTGTGCAGGAGAAGGAAACGGATACAAATGAGAGGGTAATGAAGAAAAGTGAGTTTTTCTTTATTTATAAGGGAAAACTTGTTATCCTTGTTTGATTAAGTTAGTAGGGAGTTGTAAAATGACACAATTAAAAACACCAAATTTTTGGATCGAACAAGCCAAAAAAATCTTCTTCGTTTTTTTTGCAGCGATTACAAATGCAATTGCTTTGAATAACTTTTTAATTCCCTCAAATATTTATGCTGCAGGGATTAATGGAGTTTCGCAATTAATATCAGGTATTTTAGATGGTTCTTTAGGCATCATTATCGATACGGGTGTATTGATACTTGTATTTAACATACCTATCGCGCTACTTGGATGGTTCAAAGTAGGGAGAAATTTCACATTATACAGTTTCATGACTTCGGTTTTGATTTCGTTTTTTGCTATTCTTTTACCGATAAATCCATTGACGAATGATCCTTTGATGAATGCTCTGTTTGGAGGCATCATTAGTGGAGCAGGAATTGGATTTGCTTTGAAATTTGGTTTTTCGACTGGTGGAATGGATATTATTTCAATGGTATTGGCCAAAACAACAGGAAGATCGATCGGGACATTGATATTTTCAATGAATTTACTCATTGTTTCATCGGCTGGTTTACTATACGGTTGGGAATATGCTCTTTATACCTTGGTATCGATTTACGTTATGACTAAGATGATTGATACAATACACACCAGTCATCAAAAAGTGACAGCTATGATTGTAACCAATGAACCGGATGCTTTGGTGAAGAAAATACACGAAAAATTAATAAGAGGAATTACAATTATTCCTGCTAAAGGTGCTTATTCAAAAACGGATCGTTCTGTTCTAATGATGGTCATTACTCGTTATGAAATGTATGAATTAGAACAAGCGGTCAGAGAAGCAGATGCTTCAGCATTTGTTAATTTTATGGAAACAAATAAAGTACTAGGAGAATTTTGGAGTTTTGATCGACAAAAAGAATCTCAACTAAAAAGATAATATAAGTGAGGCTGGGACATAAGCCCGAGCCTCTTTGCCTATCCAACTATTGATTCTAGAGGTACTGCTAAAAAGTAGCCTCATCGGTAGAAAATAAAACAAAAATAGATTGAACATTTTATGATTCAAATATATAGGGTCTATAATTTTTGGCGTTAACAGATCAGTTTGATCACTCACTTGAAATTTCTTTTAAAAGACCAATACCATTTATTGACCAATCGATATAGATATCTATATCAAAAAAAGAGTTTGTTTATCAGTTTCCTGATAAGGTGCTGACCCCTAAAAGTTAGAGTTTTTATTATTCAGCTGATTGGCTGGTTTGAATTCGGTATTCTACCGGACTTAAGCCAGCCAATTTTGCTTTTGATCGAACATGATTATACCATTCGATATATTCTTCAATTCTTGATTTCAATTCCTCATAACTGACTAATTTCTCCCCATGATACATTTCTTGTTTTAGGATGCCGAAGAAATTTTCTATTGCCGCATTATCTGCACAAGTCGCCTTGCGAGACATACTCTGAAAAACGTTATTTTTCTTTAGTGTTTTGACCCAATGATTATGCTGATACTGCCAACCTTGATCAGAATGAAGAGTGGTACGAACCGTGGCGTATTCTTTAAGCATGCCGATGGCTTCTTCCAAAGGTTTCATCACTAAGTCCAGGATAGGTCGTTTATTTATTCCATAAGCTATCACTTCACTATTAAATAGATCTAGAATAGGACTAAGGTAGAGCTTTTCTCCGCCTGTACATTTAAACTCTGTCACGTCGGTGACGAGCTTCTGTAAAGTGATGGATGTAGAGAAGCGTCTATTTAACTTATTCTTGGCAATAGTGCCTACTTTTCCTTTATAAGAGTTATATTTCCGAGATTTTCTAATAAATTTAACACACTTCAAACCCATTTCTTTCATGAGACGATAAACTTTCTTGTGATTGACACTATAACCTAGTTTCTTCAGTTCATTTGTAATGCGTTTGTATCCAAATCGCTCTTTGAACTGAAAGAAAAGTTGTTCAATCTGTTCTTTTAGTCGCTGATTACTATCTATTTTTTTTAATTGCTTTACGTAATAGTGATAGGTTGACTCTGGAATACCCACCACCAGAAGGATATCTTTTAGTTTGAATCCTTCTTCTTTAAGTTCGTATGCCACTGCTGCTTGTGCTTTTCGAGAAAGACGTCGGGATTCTTCTGAAAAGCTTTCAACTTTTTTAAATAGGCATTCTCCAATTTCAGTAGTTCAATTTCTCGTTCTAATTCTTGTCTAGAACAATCTGCTGATGTGCCTGGTTTCAGTTGCTGTTTTTTTGGTTTTTTAGTCATTGAAGGACGCCCCTTTGGGTGTGGTTTTAGGCCTTCAATTCCCTTGCCTTGGAAAGCTTGATTCCAATTTGCGATAAGGGAAGGATTATTCATGCCGAAGGTAATGGCTGTATCTGAATAAGAAGTGCCTGTCTGTTTTATAAAGTGTAATACATCTACCTTAAATTGAACAGAGTAAGCTGCTTTCGTCTGTTTCCTTTTTAAACCGTCCAAACCAAGTTTTCGGTATGCCTTTACCCAATTATTAAGGGGAGTTGTAGAGGAAAGAGCATATTTCTTCGCTAGTAATTGAAAGCCCAAAGGGCCGTTTAGATACTCTTGAACAACTTGTAACTTAAATTCTTCACTATATTTTGTCATAAAAACAACCCCCAAAAGTTTAGATTTCACTCTAACTTTTGGGGGTCGCTACCTAAACAAACTCTTTTTCCTATTCTCAGCTAGTTATGTCCCAAACTCACTTTTTTAATGGTTGATCAAGATCAACTATTAAACTAATCCAAAGTAATTTTCTAAATAATGAGCTAGCCCATCTTCATTATTGGTTTTTTCTGTTATATCATTTGAAATATGTTTTAAAGTATCGATCCCATTTTTCATAACTACGCCGTGTCCAGCGTATTGGATCATTTCATAATCATTGTCTTCATCACCAAAAGCAATAATATCTTTTTGTTTGATGCCATATACTTGTGCAATGCGTTCAACACCTAGTGCTTTTTGCACACCGGCTGCAACGATTTCTAAACAAGGTGATTGTCCGCCCCAAGTTCTAATTTCAACAGTATCGCCATAACGAGCTGAGATTTTTTCAATAATATAGGCTTGATTTTCTGCATCTGTAAAAACACAAACAGCAGTAGGATCTTCTTTCAAACTAGATGCCGTAAGTTTTGAAGCCCTATTGCTTCCTTCTGGAAAGAAGCCGTTGTAAGGAACGAAATAATTATCTGCAAAAACGGTATCTTTTAGTTCTGCTGCAATTAAATGGATATTTAATTCTTTTTTTAATGTCAGCATATCTAAGGCAATCTCACGATCTAATGTTTTGTGGTACTGTGATTCCCAATTCAATTGATCTGGTAAGTGACACAAAGCGCCATTAAAGTTTACAATAGGCGTTTCCATACCTAATTGAGTATAGAACTGTTTACTGTTTCTGTATGGTCTGCCTGTAACGATTGAAACAAGGTGACCGGCATTTCTTAAAGTCTTCAAAGTATTTTGGGTCCTAACCGAAATTTCTGAACGATTATTTAATGTGGTCCCATCTAAATCTAGAGCAATTAATTTTTTATTCATCAAGATCCTCCAACTATTATTCATTTATTTTATAAAAGTTTCTAGGTTTCGTTTATGATACACTTACTACATAGAATCTACACAAATAGTGTACCATAAAGTCTATAAGAATGAATACAGAAAGAGGATAGATAGATGATAACAGTAGAGCACAAATCCATTAATGGAATTCCGATATTAGAAGTTGTTTTAACAGAAAGGCTAAATGAGATCTTGCCAACGGTTGTTTTTTATCATGGATGGACAAATCTTAAAGAAAGTTCTTTGGTCCATGGTTATGAAATTGCTAAAAAAGGATTTAGAGCATTAATTCCTGAAGCCTATTTGCATGGAGAAAGAAGCAAAGGGATACCAGTAGAAGAGAGAAGTTTAGAGTTTTGGGATGTTGTGCAGCATAATATTATTGAATTCCCTGCTATAATCGATCACTATGTTAAAGCAGGATTGACGGACCAAAGCCGTGTTGGGGTATCAGGCCTCTCAATGGGCGGTATGACAGCGAGCGCCATTTTAACGCAATATCCTTGGCTAAAAACAGCGGTTGTTCTAATGGGAAGTCCCTCGCCAATTTCTTTTTCTAAGTGGTTATTATCATCCAAATGGCAAACAGGAGCAGAAATCGATTTTGAGTCAAAACAATTTGCTCCGGCTATAGAGTCGTTAAAAATTATTTCACTTGATTTACAACCGGAAAAAATTGCTGGGAAATTTATCCACTTTTGGCATGATGAAGACGATGATTTAGTGCCTTATCAACCTACTTTCGATTTTTATAAAAAAATAAAAAATCAAGATTATGGAAAACATGTGAGCTTTACAACAACTGAAAGCTATGGTCATCATGTACCGCATATGATTTCGGTTGAAACAGCCGAATTTTTCGATAAACACTTATAAAGAAAATAGGATCTCTCGTTGAAATAATTTACTTTTAGGAAGACAAGAGGTAATATAATATCAAAAAGAGAAGGTGTCTAACTCGTGGAACCGACTAACTGGAATGAAGAAAAAATAAATGAAATCAAAGGGGAAATACTTTCTGCTTTAGAGCAGGTCATTGATCCTGAATTGAACATTGATATCGTGAACTTGGGTTTAATTTACGGTGTCGAAATCGCTGAAGACAAACATTGCGTAATAAAATTAACGCTAACTACGATGGGCTGTCCCTTAGTGGATACTATAACCGATGACATTATGAAAGCAATGCAAACGATCCCTGAAATTTCTTCAACTGAAGTAAAATTAGTCTGGTATCCAGCCTGGGATACAAGTAAAATGAGCCGCTATGCAAGAATTGCATTAGGTGTAAGATAAAGAAAAGTTTACTCTACTAAAAAAGTTAGGGTAAACTTTTTTAGTATCCGCACTAAAACCAGAACTTTGTTTTGGGAGTAAAAATTTATTATAATGAATCAACAAAATAGGTGAAGACTCAGGCGTTTCGTTTTACCTTTATTGACCAAATTAGTATACTGAAATTAGGTAAATCAAGGAGGAGTTCCAATGGATATCGAAAAGATGACTACTACAATGCAGCAAACCCTTGGAGAAGCACAAAGCATCGCCGTAACAAGAAAACATCAGGAAATCGATCTTCTTCATTTATGGAAGATCTTTTTAACGCCAGATCATTTTGCGCGTGGGCTTTACCAATCTTTAGAAATCGATACAGAAAAATTCGAGTTTTTTGTAGATCAAGAATTGGATAAATACCCTACTGTTGAAGGATTAAATGTTCAATATGGACAGGGTATGAGTCAAAACTTATACCGTCTATTAACGGAAGCCGATAAAATCAGAACTGATTTTCAAGATGATTTTCTTTCAACTGAAATCGTTTTACTAGCGCTAATGCAATTAAAGAACCATAGTTTGACTAATTATTTAACTAAAAATGGCTTAACTGAAAAAAAATTAGAAAATGAAATTAAAAAAATAAGAGGAGGAGATCGTGTGACCTCACAAAATCAAGAAGAAACTTATCAGGCACTCGAAAAATATGGAACGGATTTAGTCAAAGCTGTAAAAAGTGGAGACCAGGATCCGGTTATCGGAAGAGATGATGAAATTCGTGATATGATTCGTATTTTATCTCGTAAAACTAAAAATAATCCGGTATTGATTGGAGAACCTGGAGTAGGTAAGACAGCTATAGTGGAAGGATTAGCCCAGCGGATCGTCCGAAAAGATGTACCAGAAAATCTAAAAGGAAAAACTATTTTTTCATTAGATATGGGATCGTTGATTGCAGGGGCAAAATATCGAGGAGAGTTTGAAGAACGTTTGAAAGCGGTATTAAAAGAAGTGAAAAAAAGCGAAGGACAGATCATCTTATTTATTGATGAGATCCATACGATCGTTGGAGCTGGGAAAACGGAAGGCAGCATGGATGCAGGGAATCTATTGAAACCGATGTTAGCCCGAGGCGAACTGCATTGTATTGGTGCGACAACACTAGATGAATATCGAAAATACATGGAAACTGATAAAGCTCTTGAAAGACGATTCCAAAAAGTACTCATTAATGAACCGACAGTGGAAGAGACTATCAGTATTTTAAGAGGATTAAAAGAACGATTTGAGATCCATCACAGTGTAAATATCCATGATAATGCCCTAGTTGCTGCTGCAACATTATCCAATCGTTATATTACGGATCGATTCCTACCGGATAAAGCAATCGACTTGATAGATGAAGCGTGTGCGACTATTCGGGTTGAAATGAATTCAAGGCCTACTGAATTAGACCAAGTTTCTCGCCGATTGATGCAATTAGAAATAGAAGAAGCTGCATTGAAAAAAGAAAAAGATGATGCTAGTATGCGAAGATTAGCAATCATCCAAGAGGAATTATCTAATTTACGTGAAGATGCTAATCACCTGAAAATGAAGTGGGAGACTGAAAAAGAAGAAGTAGCTAAATTACGTGATAAACGTGCTGAAATCGAAAAAGCACGCCATGAATTAGAAGAGGCCGAGGGTAATTATGATTTAGAACGTGCCGCTGTTCTAAGACATGGGCAGATCCCGGCTTTGGAGAAGGAATTGAAAATGCTTGAAGAGCAACAGTTAGCAGCGCAAGACGATCAAGTCAGACTGGTACAAGAATCGGTTACTGAAGAAGAAATCGCAGTCGTTATCGGCCGGATGACAGGCATTCCCGTCAGTAAGTTGATCAAAGGAGAACGCGAAAAATTGATGCATTTAAATACAGCATTAAGTGAACGGGTCATTGGTCAAGAAGAAGCAGTACAAAGTGTGTCAGATGCAGTTATAAGGGCTCGAGCAGGTATTCAAGATCCAAATCGTCCGCTAGGTTCATTCCTATTTTTAGGACCTACTGGTGTAGGGAAAACGGAATTAGCTAAAGCGTTAGCTGAAAACTTATTTGATTCGCAAGACCATATGGTGCGGATCGATATGAGTGAATATATGGAAAAACATACTGTTTCAAGATTGATAGGAGCACCTCCTGGTTATATCGGTTATGATGAAGGTGGGCAACTAACTGAAGCGGTGAGAAGAAGTCCGTATACGATTGTTTTGTTAGATGAGATAGAAAAAGCTCATCCTGATGTGTTTAATATTTTGTTACAAGTATTAGATGATGGACGCCTAACAGACTCAAAAGGCAGAATGGTTGATTTTAAAAACACTGTTTTAATCATGACAAGCAATATTGGCTCTGTTTTATTGCTAGAAGGCACAGATGCACAAGGACAAATAAAAGAAGCGACGAAAGAACACGTGATGTCATTGTTAAAAACATCCTTTAAACCAGAATTTTTAAATCGAATCGATGATACGATTTTATTCGCACCTTTAGGTATAGATGTTGTGAAGAAAATTATTCTTAAATTGACACGCGATTTGGCTTTACGATTGGCAGAACAAGATATTGAGCTGTCCATTTCAGAAGAAGCACAAGTATGGATAGCAGAAAAAGCTTATGATCCTATGTATGGAGCAAGACCGTTAAAGAGATTCATTACTAAACAGGTAGAAACGCCCTTAGCTAAAGGTATTATTTCTGGGGAGATTCCACCAAAATCTAAAGTTACGATTACTTTAGAAGCGGATCAATTATCTTATGAAACGGTAATTCTAGATAAATAAACAAAAAAAAGACATTCACCAGAATGTCTTTTTTTGTTTATTTAAGTTTATTTAGTGGCATGCTCATGTCTTTGATCAGGAAGAGTTTTGGCAATCAAAATAACCATGACCCCGATAAATAATCCCATACCTGAAGCAAGTACAAAATCATATGAACTACCGGATAATGAACTTCCAATGTAATTTACCGCTTGTCCTATAAAGAATCCCCAAAATAAAGTTACTAAATATTTCATAAATTTGACCCCTCTTCTTTTACAAGTTCATTCTATCACTTTCAAGAAGTTTGTAAAGTAGAAGTCAATAGATTTTTTTTGATAACATTCCGCTTTGGGATGATCAAGTAAGAATAAAAAGTTCGTTTAGAAGGTTTGCGTATCCGAATCTTAGAAGGGTATAATGGTAAATAGCAAGTTAGAATGGAGTGACAAAAATGTCATTTGTACAATTGCAAGTTATTAGTTCCTATAGTCTATTACAAAGTACCATTACAATTGAAAAATTAGTGATCAATGCTAAAGAAAGAGGTTATCAAGCAATAGCCTTGACCGATCACAATATCTTATATGGGATGGTTGATTTTTATAAAATGTGTAAAAAACATCAAATCAAGCCTATTTTAGGCTTAACGTTGGATGTTGGCGGTATTATAAAAAAAGAAGAGAACCATTCGATTATATTGTTAGCAAAAAATGTTGAGGGATATGAAAGTTTGATGGCTCTTTCAAGTGAAAAAATGTTATTAACTGAAAATGAGCGCTTAACGATCGAACGTATCAAGCCACATAGTCAAAATTTAATTGCGCTGACACCTGGAGAAGAAGGAGAAGTTGAAAAATTATTGCTCCAAAATGAGAGGAATTCCGCAGCAATAGTTGTAAAAGAATGGCAAAATATATTTCCAGCGGACCAATTTTATTTAGGGGTCCAACTCCAACCAAAACTAAAAGCGATCAAAGATGAGTTGAATGCATTAGCAGCTGAAACAGGAATCGCTACTGTTGCGTTGCAAGATATTCGATACATTGATGCAACGGATGACTTTAGCACGAATGTTTTAAGAGCAATCGACAAAGGCGAAGTTCTCTCGATTGAAAATGCGGTTATTTCAGGCGAATATTATTTGCCTGAAAGCAGTCAAACAGAAAAAATATTCAAAGATAACGGCTTGGAAAAAGCAGCTCAGCGAACCAATGAAATAGCTGCCATGATCGATGTAGAAATAGCATTGAACCAGCAATTGCTGCCAAAATTTCCTTTAGCGAAAGAGAGAAAGACAACTGAATTCTTAAAAGAACAATGTTTGAAAGGATTGCATTTAAGAGTACCCAAATCAGATGAACGATACACTAAACGTTTAGATCATGAGTTGACAGTTATTGAAAAAATGGGATTTGAAGATTATTTTTTAATTGTGTGGGACGTAATGGCTTACGCTCATAAAGTGAAAATTGTGACGGGTGCAGGTAGAGGTTCAGCGGCCGGCTCGCTAGTTGCTTACTTACTTGAAATTACTGATGTTGATCCAATTGAGTATGATCTGTTATTTGAACGATTTTTAAATGAAGAACGTTATACAATGCCTGATATTGATTTGGATTTTCCAGATAATCGGCGAGAAGAAATTTTACAATATGTAAAAAATAAGTATGGTGTAAATCATGTTGCTCAAATAGCTACTTTTGGAACCTTGGCTGCTAAAATGGCTTTAAAAGATGTAGCGCGAGTATTTGGCCTGAGCCCTGCAGAAGCGAATATCTGGTCTAAAGCTATTCCAAAGGTACTTGGGATAACATTAGAAAAAGCCTATCAACTTTCTTCATCTCTCAAAAAGATAGTTGGAGAAAATGATAAAAATACGCTTCTATTTGAGACGGCTAAAAAAATCGAAGGATTGCCGCGACATATATCAACGCATGCAGCAGGTATCGTCATCAGCGATAAATCTTTAACGCGTTACGTCCCTTTGCAGCAAGGTGGAGGAGAGCTACTGTTAACACAGTATCCGATGGGAAATGTGGAAGAAATCGGTTTGTTGAAAATGGATTTTTTAGGGTTGAAGAATTTAACTATCATAGATAATGCACTGAAACTTATTCAAAGAGAAACCGGGGAACGCATCGATTTGTTAAAAATCTCAATGCAAGATCAAGAAACGCTTCGATTATTTCGTCAAGCAGATATGGTAGGAATATTTCAATTTGAATCTGCAGGGATCAAAAATGTCCTTCGCAGATTAGAACCATCCTCGATCGAGGATATTGCAGCTGTAAATGCGTTGTATCGTCCCGGTCCCATGGAACAGATCGATACGTTTATCAAAAGAAAAAAAGGTATTCTCCCGATTGAATACCCTCATGAAAGTCTATCAGCTATTTTAGCTGTCACATATGGTGTAATGGTGTACCAGGAACAAGTCATGCAAGTGGCTGCAAAGATGGGCGGATACACATTAGGTCAAGCGGATATTTTAAGAAGAGCAATCGGGAAAAAACAAAAAGTAATTATTGATAAAGAAAGGAACCATTTTATCTCCGGTGCCGACAAACTTGGCTATACTGAAGAGGTGGCTAAGCAAGTCTATGATTATATCGAACGATTTGCAAATTATGGTTTTAACCGTTCCCATGCGGTTGCGTACTCTTTTATTGCCTACCAGATGGCCTATTTAAAAGCTCATTACCCTAATGCTTTTTTTGTAGCGTTATTGAATTCTGCTTTAAACAATTCGACTAAAATGAAGGAATACATCATTGAAGCAAAAAAAAGAACCATCAAAGTTCTTTCACCTGATATCAATGATAGCTTCAGCGGCTTTACACTAACTGGAAACAATATTTTGTTTGGATTCAATTCAATTAAAGGATTAAGAAGAGATATGATCGTCGAAATGATCCAAAAGCGAAAGAACGATGGAAATTATTTAGATTTGATCGATTTTCTTAAAAGAGTAGATAAAAAATGGTTGAAGCCTGAGTATATCAAACCGTTGATTTATGCTGGAGCATTTGATCGATTTGAGTATTCGAGAGGAACGCTCTTAGCTTCAGTTGAAGGAATCGTTCAAAGCATAAAGATGAGTGGGAATAATAGTGATTTGTTTGAATTATTAAAACCTAAATATGAATTTGCTCCGGATCTGACAATAGAAGAAAAGTTGGAAACAGAAGAGCAATATTTAGGCACCTATTTATCCGGTCATCCAACAGAAAAGTACGACCAACTACGACAATGGAAACAAGTTGACTACATGAGTGAACTGACAGTTGGGAAAACAAGCAGAGTAATAGGAATGATAAAAAATGTTCACAAAATCCGAACAAAAAAAGGCGAATCGATGGCCTTTGTGACCATCAGCGATACTTCAGGAGATTGTTCGCTCACCCTTTTTCCAATAAAATATCGTCAGTTTATTGATCTGCTTACAAATGGAACGATTTTATATGTATCGGGAAAAGTGGAGACGAAGCAAGAAGGACCGCCTCAAATGATTGTCAATCAAATGGATGACGCTGCTAGAATTGCTGACAACCATACAACTAAAAAATGTTTTATCCGGATACAGGCAGAACAAAATAATAATGAAACTTTAGGGCAGATGAAAAAGCTGATGATAAAATCAAAAGGGAATATTCCAGTTGTTTTATACTATATGCAAACGAATAAGAAAATTGTTTTAGCAGAAGAAAATTGGATCGAGGATACTACTGAACTTCTTGAACAATTAAAAAAACTTCTTGGAAAAGAAAATGTTGTAATCAAAAATAATCCTGAATAATTCATACTTTTTTTGAAATGCTCTGGAAAAACTGTTCTAGCGCTAGTTTAAGCTGGATTTCTCAACACCCTTTGGGTGTGCAAAAAAAACCCCAATCTGTTATGGTTAAATCACCTAAACGTAACCAAAGAAAGGGGTTCTCTCTATGGCAATTTTACATGAAAATCGGTTACTTTTCAATTCAAACATTTCGGTATCACATTCTGGTGGTAATTTATCCTCAGATTCCGGGTTAATATTAGTTAAGGAGTTTATGCACACCATTAATTTTTCTAATATTTTAAAACAAAACCTCATCATTAATGATAATCGACTTTATCATAAACATACTAATCAGGCGATAATTGAACAAATTATTTTTCAATTGATTGGTGGCTATCAAACAGATTCTTCGGCTGACATTTTATCAAAAGATCCCATTTTCCAGAGCCTATTAGCTAAAGAACAACTTGCTTCACAACCGTCTATTTCTCGCTTTTGGGATCGGTTAAATCAAGAAAATATTTTCCAATTGCAAGAAGTCAATCAAATCCTGCTTGATAAAGTACGGACTGCACGTAATACAACTGAGATGATTTTTGATTTAGACTCAACTCATTCGGATACCTTCGGGAATCAAGAAAATTCGAATTATAACGCTCATTACCAAACGAATGGCTATCATCCGCTAGTTGCCTTTGAAGGCTTGACCGGTGATTTATTGAAAGCAGAACTTCGTTCTGGTAACGTGTACACATCCAATGGTGTGGCAGATTTTGTCCAACCACTTTTTGACCATTATCAAGAAACCGTACCTGTAAGTTCTATTCTAGTGCGTGCCGATAGTGGTTTTGCAACTCCTGAATTATATGAGCTATGTGAAGAACGTCGAAATTTTTATGTTATTCGATTGAAATCGAATCGCAAATTAGGCAAAATCGCTGAGCAATTTATCTCTATAGATGATCAACACGATTGGTATAGAAAAGAAGTTCACTACGCTTCTGTACTCTATCAAGCGAAGAGCTGGTCACATTCACGAAGAGTTTGTATTAAATCTACGCGTGAAGCAACAGAATTGATTGCTCGACATGAATTTATCGTAACTAATTTATCAGAAGATATTTCTGCAGAAGCGGTCTTTCAAACTTATTCTAAAAGAGGAACCATGGAAAATTATATTAAAGAGGCCAAAAATGGGTTTTATTTCGATAAAACCGACAGCCCTCGTTTCTTAGAAAATCATGCACGCATGATGGTGAGCGTACTAGCTTATAACATGGTCAATTTTATGCGTACTCTTTGTTTTACGAAAGAAACCAAAGGTTTTCAAGTATCAACCATTCGCTTGTTCTTATTTAAAGTGGCAGGTAAGCTTGTTCATTCGGGAAGGAAAACCTCTTTGAAACTCAGTTCCTCCCACGTTTATCAGAAACTCTTTCGTAAAATCTTGTGGAATATCCAGCATTTTAAATGGGAGTAGCACTCATACTCAATACAATAGTTAAAAAAAATGGCTCATTCCAAGGGGTCAGTATGCCCAAAAATCTTAATTGCCTGACAAAAAAATGAGTGCTTTGTAAATTTGAAGTAAAATCAGTAAACCAAACAAGCTACTGTCCTGAATGAAGTGAAAAACACACTAATTTTTATTTTTTGAAAAAAGTATGAATCATTCAGGATAATTAAATATAATTATTTTTTCGCGAAATCTGATTTTTAAAAGGACAAAAAGTTATAAAAGTGGTAGAATAACAGGTGAGCTTATGTTAGCAGGTTAAAAAAAGAATATGTGTGCTAAAATATTAAGTGTAATGAGTAAAAGTTTTTTTAAATAATGCTAGTTATGAATTGTTTAGAAAAGCTGTTTACTTTAATCTATTTTATGAGGTGAAGTCAATATGAAACGCATTGCTGTTTTAACAAGTGGTGGAGATGCTCCAGGAATGAATGCAGCTATTCGAGCTGTTGTACGTAAAGGTCATTATGAAGGTATGGAAGTATATGGTATCAACTATGGCTATGCTGGTTTGGTAGCTGGTGATATACGCAAATTAACTCGTAGAGATGTAGGCGATAAGATTTCAAGAGGTGGAACTTTTCTTTATTCTGCTCGTTATCCTGAATTCGCTACTGAAGAAGGTCAATTAAAAGGTATTGAACAATTGAAAAAATTTGGGATCGAAGGTTTAGTTGTTATCGGCGGAGATGGTTCTTACATGGGTGCTGCAGCGTTGACCAGACATGGCTATCCAACAGTCGCTTTGCCAGGTACGATCGATAATGATATACCAGGTACTGATTTCTGTATCGGATTTGATACTGCTATTAATACAGTATTAGATTCTGTTGATAAAATACGTGATACGGCAACAAGCCATGTGCGTACTTTCATTATTGAAGTTATGGGACGTAATGCAGGAGATATCGCATTATGGACTGGTGTAGCAGGAGGAGCAGAACAAATTGTCATTCCTGACATAGACTTTAATATGGAAGAAATTGCTAATACGATTCAAAAAGGCCGTGAACGTGGTAAAAAACACAGCATCATTATCCTAGCTGAAGGCGTAATGAATGGGAACGAATTTGCAGAAGAATTATCAAAATTTGGAGATTATCAAGCCCGTGTTACTGTCTTAGGACATGTTCAACGTGGCGGTTCTCCAACAGCTCGTGACCGAGTTCTATCAAGTGTTTTTGGTGCTAGAGCTGTAGATCTATTAAAAGTTGGCAGAGGTGGCCTATGTGTAGGTATCGTGGACAATAAAATTGTTGAAAATGATATTATTGAAACTTTAAATACAAAAAAACACATGCCAGATGTCAGTTTATACAAATTAAATCAAGAAATATCTTATTAAATTGATTACAAACTTTAAAAATTGTAATAAAAAATGCTGTTAGGAGCGATAATAGAATGAAAAAAACAAAGATTGTATGTACGATTGGTCCAGCAAGTGAAAAAGTTGAACAATTGGTTCAAATGATAGATGCAGGTATGAACGTAGCCCGCTTAAACTTTTCACATGGGGACTTCGAAGAGCATGGTGCACGCATCATAAATATTCGTGAAGCTTCAAAACGTACTGGCAAAATGGTAGCTATTCTATTAGATACAAAAGGTCCTGAAATGCGTACACACAACATGAAAGATGGTCTTGTTGAATTTGAAACAGGAGACGTTGTTCGTATCTCAATGACAGAAGTTGAAGGAACAAAAGAAAAATTCTCAATCACTTATCCTGAATTGATCAATGATATAGAAGTAGGTACTCACATCTTACTAGATGATGGTTTAATAGATCTTGAAATAACAGAATTAGACCATGCAAACAATGAAATTGTTGTTTTAGTTCAAAACCCAGGAACACTAAAAAATAAAAAAGGTGTTAACGTACCAGGCGTATCTGTGAATTTACCAGGAATTACTGATAAAGATGCTGCCGATATTCGTTTTGGTCTAAAAAATGATATTGATTATATTGCAGCAAGTTTTGTACGTCGCGCATCTGATGTATTAGAAATCACTCAAATTCTTGAAGAAGAAAACATGACACATGTTCAAATCATTCCTAAAATTGAAAACCAAGAAGGCGTGGATAACATCGACGAAATCTTGAAAGTTTCAAATGGAATAATGGTTGCACGTGGAGATTTAGGAGTTGAAATTCCTACAGAAGAAGTTCCTATCGTTCAAAAAGCACTTATCCAAAAATGTAATCAAGCTGGTAAACCAGTTATTACTGCTACACAAATGTTAGACTCAATGCAACAAAACCCACGTCCAACACGCGCTGAAGCAAGTGACGTAGCAAACGCTATTTTTGATGGAACAGATGCTATCATGCTTTCTGGAGAAACAGCTGCTGGAGATTACCCTATTGAAGCTGTACAAACTATGACTCGTATTGCTATACGTACTGAAGAAGCATTAGTAAATCAAGATGCTTTTGCATTAAAAGCATACAGCCAAACAGATATGACTGAAGCAATTGGTCAATCAGTAGGACACACTGCACGTAATTTAAATATCCAAACGATTGTTGCAGCTACTGAGTCTGGACATACTGCACGTATGATCGCAAAATACCGTCCAAAAGCTAATATCGTTGCTGTTACGTTTACAGAACGTCAAATGCGTGGTCTTGCATTAACTTGGGGAGCTTACCCAGTTGTTTCTGAAAAACCAGCTTCAACAGATGATATGTTCCACTTAGCAACTAAGATCGCTCAAGAAACTGGATTTGCAACTGCAGGAGATCTAATTATCATTACTGCTGGTGTACCAGTTGGCGAACGTGGCACAACTAACCTAATGAAGATCCAATTGATCGGAACTAAATTAGTTAGCGGACAAGGCGTTGGGACAGATGCTGTTATTGGTAAAGCAATTGTTGCAACAAGTGCTGAAGAAGCAAATAAAAATGCTGTTGAAGGTGGAATTTTAGTTGTGAAAACAACGGATAAAGACTACTTGCTAGCAATTGAAAAATCATCAGCTTTAGTAGTAGAACAAGGCGGCTTGACTAGTCATGCAGCTGTCATTGCGATTGCAATGAACATTCCTGTTATTGTGAATGTTGAAAATGCTACAACTCTTATTAAAAATGATGAATTGATCACTGTCGACTCACGTCGTGGAATCGTCTACCGTGGAGCAACAACAGCTATCTAATAGAACCTAAAATTTTAATGAACAAAACTCTCTTGAGGATTGATTTTGGATCTGATAGAGAGTTTTTTTTTTTTGATTAATTGAAAGTTCTAGTTTACATAAAAAAATATGGTAAACTTATAGTGGATTCTTTTCTACTTTCTTTCTATTCTTTGCTTTTTCGTATAAAATGGAGAGAATGGATCGATAAATCAAAAAAAGATGGCTATTTCTAAACTTATGGAGGAAAAAAATATGAATCAATCACTAGGAAAAATTATTACTGGACTTGTTACAGACGTAAATGACACCTCATTTTTTGTACAAAAAGATGGTGTAACGTATAAACTAACTAAAACTGAAGGAATGGATTATAAATTAGGTGATACAGTTGAAGGCTTTGCCTATATTTCTATGGATAAAGACTATATGTTGACACAAGAAATACCTGAAGTACAAGTAGGTTATTTTGCGTGGGGAACCGTTATAGATACTAGAAAAGATTTAGGCGTATTTGTTGATATTGGGTTGCCTGATAAAGAATTGGTTGTGTCACTTGACGAACTTCCTACAATTAAACATTTGTGGCCTAAAAAAGGTGACCGTTTACTGATAACTATTCGAGTAGACGATAAAGATCGTATGTGGGGAGAACTAGCTAGTGATGAAGTGTATCAATCGCTAGCAATAAAAGGAACAGAAGAATTGATCAATCAAAACATTAAAGGAACAGCTTATCGTTTGAAAGTCATTGGGACTTTCATTTTGACGGAAGATAATCAAATAGGCTTTGTTCATCCTTCAGAACGTAAAGATGAGCCTCGTTTAGGCGAAGTTGTATCTGGACGTGTTATTGGGGTAAGATCAGATGGTGTGATAAACGTCTCTTTAATGCCACGGGCTTATGAAGCTATTGGCGATGATGCAGCAATGCTGATGGCCATATTAGAACGAACGAAAACAGGTAGTTTTCCATATACCGATAAAAGTTCTCCAGATGATATTGCAGATCGCTTTGGAATCAGTAAAGGTCAATTTAAGCGCGCAATTGGGAATTTAATGAAACAACGTCTAATCGTGCAGGAAGATGGCGAAACAAAACTTGTTGAATCTTCAACTAAACTTGAAGAAGAAGAAGAATAAAAATTTAATCATTCAATTATATGAAAGAAGGCAGTTCACAAAGTGTTCTTGCCTTCTTCTTTTTTTAAAAGAACATACTAATGTTGATTTGATCAGAGGTGAAAGAATATGAATGAAGACATTGAGGAGTACCTTCGCTTTCTTACCATTGAACGTGGCCTTTCAAAAAATACAATTGAAAGTTACAAGAGAGATATCAGCCAATACCTTGCTTTTATTTCAGAGAGTAAGATAACCGAATGGAGTCAAATCGATCGCTATGTCGTGCTGTCTTTTTTACAAAATTTAAAAGAACAAAAAAAATCTGCTGGGACCATTATTCGAATGGTCTCTTGTTTGAGACGGTTTCATCAATTTTTAAAACAAGAACAAATATCCAAAGGCGACCCTATGTTGCATATCGATACACCAAAGAAGGCTCAAAAATTACCAAAAGTGTTATCTATGAAAGAGGTCGATCGATTAATCGAAACGCCAAATACCGGCGAAACATTAGGTTTAAGAGATCGAGCAATGCTTGAAGTACTTTATGCAACTGGACTTCGTGTTTCTGAACTAACGGACTTGAAATTGGATGATTTACACTTATCACTTGGACTGATCCAAACAATTGGTAAAGGAGATAAAGAAAGAATCATACCTTTAGGCGATATGGCAATTGAATGGATCGAAAAATATCGGCGGTATAGCCGGTCAAAATTAGAAAGAGAAGGTCAGCGTTCGCCTTATTTATTTCTTAACCATCATGGACGAAAATTGACCAGACAAGGCGTTTGGAAAAATTTGAAAATAATAGTAAAAAAAGCTGGGATAGAAAAAGAAGTGACACCCCATACTTTGCGGCATTCATTCGCCACACACTTGCTAGAAAATGGGGCTGATTTAAGAGTGGTGCAAGAGTTGTTAGGCCATTCAGATATCTCCACAACTCAAATTTATACACACATTACGAAACAAAGAATGTCAAGCGTTTACAAAACCTATCATCCTAGAGCTTGAAAATGGGCAGAATGCAGAGTTTTACTCGCTTTATTGTGTGCTTTTTATTATAATGAAAATGTAGAAACCTATATTTAGGAGGATGAAAACGAATGTCATACAAAAGAGTGCATTTGATAGTTATGGATTCAGTTGGTATCGGGGAAGCTCCTGACGCTGATAAATTTAATGATTTAGGGAGCGACACACTTGGTCACATTGCTCAAGAAGTAGAGCTGACGATACCGCATCTTGAACAATTAGGGTTAGGAAATATCAAACCTTTAAAAGGTGTCCGCAGTGTTGTAGACAATTTAGGTTATTATACAAAACTTGAAGAAGTATCTGTTGGTAAAGATACTATGACTGGACATTGGGAGATCATGGGGCTGAATATTCAAACACCATTCCGCGTCTTTCCTGACGGATTTCCAGATGAATTGTTGAAACAAATTGAAGACTTTTCTGGTCGCAAAATTGTAGGAAATAAACCTGCGAGCGGAACAGATATTATTGACGAATATGGAAAACACCAATTAGAAACGGGAGATATAATCATCTATACTTCAGCAGATCCAGTTTTACAAATCGCTGCACATGAAGATGTGATCCCATTAGAGGAATTATACCGTATTTGTCAATTTGTAAGAGATATAACGAAAGACGATCCTTATATGATCGGCAGAATTATTGCGCGTCCATATGTTGGTGAACCAGGTAATTTCACAAGAACAAGCGGACGACACGATTATGCATTAGATCCTTTTGGTAAAACGGTATTGGATTACTTAAGTGAAGCTGGCAAAGACGTTATTGCAATCGGTAAAATCAATGATATTTATAATGGAGCAGGAATTACGGAGTCCGTGCGTACGGAACACAATATGGATGGCGTGGACAAGTTGTTAAGCGTCATGGATAAAGATTTTGAAGGTATCAGTTTTTTAAATCTGGTTGATTTTGATGCTAAGTTTGGACACCGCCGTGATGTCGTTGGGTATGCTCAAGCATTAGATGAATTTGATGCTCGTATTGAAGAAATCGTCGGTAAATTAAAAGAAGACGACTTATTATTGATCACGGCTGACCATGGAAATGATCCAACAGCTCCTGGAACAGATCATACAAGAGAATACGTTCCTTTACTCGCTTATTCTCCATCTATGAAAGGGCAGGGCGAAATACCTCAAGGGAATTTTGCAGATATTGGGGCTACCATTGCAGATAATTTTGGTGTTCAAGATACAGGTCTCGGTAAAAGCTTTTTAGAAGAATTGAAGTAAAAAAAGGATAAGTAACTGGAGGAAAATTATGACCATAACACTTTCAAAAAAAGTTAATGAGGCAAAAAGTTACATCATAGAAAATGGGGTCCAAGATATAGAAATTGGTTTGATTTTAGGATCAGGCCTGGGTGAGTTAGGAGAAGAGGTTGAAAATCCGATTGCTATTTCTTATAGCAAAATTCCTCATTTCCCAGTTTCTACAGTAGAAGGACATGCTGGACAATTAGTATATGGTACACTTGGTGGTAAAAAAGTACTAGCTATGCAAGGTCGTTTTCATTTTTATGAAGGCTATTCTTTGGAAGAGGTAACTTTTCCAGTTCGCGTAATGAAAGCTCTTGGTATCCATTCATTGATCGTTACGAATGCAGCTGGCGGCATCAACACTGATTTTACCCCAGGTGAATTAATGATGATCACGGATCAAATCAATTATACAGGAACAAATCCATTGATTGGTCTTAATGATGATTCAATGGGTCCGCGTTTTACAGATATGAGTCATGCGTATGATCCGGCTTACCAAAAAATCGTTCGTTCGGTGGCTAAAAATATGGCTATTGATCTAAAAGAGGGCGTATATATCGGGTTTTCTGGTCCGACGTATGAAACACCTGCTGAAATAAAAATGGTTCGATTATTTGGTGCTGATGCCGTGGGAATGTCTACCGTTCCTGAAGTTATTGTAGCAAAACATGCAGGTATGAGAGTGATCGGTATTTCATGTATTACCAATTTAGCAGCGGGAATGCAAGCTAATTTAAACCATAAGGAAGTTGTAGAAACAACACAACGCGTTAAGCATACATTTAAAGCTCTAGTAAAAAATATTCTTTCAGAAATATGATCAATCATATATTAAAGAGAAACTGTGAAAAAGCTATGGTTTACTAGCCGTACTTTTAAATAGTTTCTCTTTTACTCATGATTCATTTTTAGGTTAATACAAATCGTATTTTCAAGGTATTTACGGGTACACACTTAAGGTGTAAGCCTATATTGAGAAAAGCATTTTTTTGTGTTAAAGTAAGTAAAGCAAAAAACAAGAGAACCTGAAATGGGGATAGCCGATTTATGGACAAAAGATTATTGACCGGGACAATGAAAATAAATAAAGCCAACCATTTAGAAATTGGGGGTATAGATACCGTTTCATTAGTTGAAAAATATGGAACACCCTTATATGTCTATGATGTTTCTCAAATTAAATACAAAGTTCGAACTTTCAAAAAGACTTTTCAAGATAGAAATATTGCTGCTCAAGTTGCCTATGCAAGCAAAGCCTTCTCTTGTTTAGCCATCTATCAATTGATGGCCAAGGAAGAGTTGTCTTTGGATGTAGTTTCTGGAGGAGAACTTTATACAGCGATCCAAGCAAATTATCCGAGTAAAAAAATACATTTTCATGGGAATAATAAATCCGATTCAGAAATTATTGCGGCGTTAGATTATGATATTGGCTGCTTTGTGGTCGATAATTTTCATGAATTAAAAAAATTAAATGAGTATACAATACAACGCAAACAAAAAGTATCGATTCTGTTACGGGTGACGCCTGGCGTTGAAGCTCATACCCATGATTATATAACCACCGGTCAGACCGATTCTAAATTTGGATTTGATTTAAATAACGGACAAGCACAACAAGCCTTACAATCAGCTTTGGAAATGCCATATATCGATACGATGGGTTTGCATTGCCACATTGGTTCACAAATTTTTGAAACTGACGGTTTTAGATTAGCTGTTGATAAGTTACTGACGGAGTCAAAAAAATGGCAGGAGCTGTTTGGCTTTCATTTGCGTGTTTTAAATGTCGGCGGCGGTTTTGGTATTAGGTATACAGCTGAAGATGAGCCATTGCCAATCGAGGATTATGTGAATAATTTGATTGATGAAGTTCAAATCGTTTCAGCAAACGTTCAACTGCCGATGCCTGAAATTTGGATCGAACCAGGACGTAGTTTAGTAGGAGATGCAGGCATTACTTTGTATCAAGTCGGTTCGCAAAAAGTAATCCCAGATGTTCGAAATTATTTGGCGATTGATGGGGGAATGACGGATAACATTAGGCCTGCTTTATACGATGCAAAATATACTGGTGTCTTAGCTAATCGTATGGAGGATAAAATAGAAGAAACCTATTCTATTGCTGGAAAATGTTGCGAGTCTGGCGATATGTTGATATGGGATCTGCCGTTGCCAAAAGCAGATGATAAAGATATTTTGGCCGTTTTTAGTACCGGAGCCTATGGGTATGCTATGGCTAGTAATTACAATCGTATACCACGACCACCGGTAGTATTTGTTGAAAATGGGCAAGCTTTTTTAGCTATTAAGCGGGAAAGTTATGCAGACTTGATGAGATTAGAATGCTCTCTTTATTAAAGTAAATTAAGATAGGGGCTAACATCAAGCAGTTGCAAACTTATAGTACTAGGAGGATAATATGTTACTCGATTACAAAAATGATTATGAAAAAATTTCAATGGGTTTACTTTCATTTGATCCCGATTTAAAAGATGTTTCACGTTTACAAGACGAAATGGATTGGTATCAAAGTGAAGAGAATCATAAACTTTATTTATGGAAAAGCGAAGAAACTGAAGATATCATAGCTGTAATAGGCGTAGAGATCGGAAACGATATGATATTGTTAAGACGTATCTCAATCAATCCTTCATTTAGAAATGAAGGAATCAGTTATAAAATTTCAGAGGCGTTAGAGCAACGGTATCCACAAAAAAAAGTAATGGGAACGTTGGAAACAGCATCTTTAATTATCAAATGGGAGCAAGAAAAAAGTAAAAAAAACGAACAGCAAAATTTAATAGCTGATGAAAAAGGCGAGGGTTAAATGTCATCCGACATAAATATAAAAATTGATGCATTTGAAGGACCACTAGATTTATTGTTGCAATTGATCAAGCATTTAGAAATTGATATTTATGACATTCCTATTGCTGAAGTGACTGCTCAATATTTAAATTATATTCGAGCTATGAAAGTATTGCAGTTAGATATTGCAGGTGACTATCTAGTTATGGCAGCTACTTTAATGGCAATTAAAAGCAAACTACTGCTGCCTAAGCAAGAAATAGAAGTAAATCTAGAAGATGAAGGATTTTATGAATCTGGTGAGGATCCTAGAGATGCATTAGTAGAACAATTGTTGGAATATCGGAAATTTAAAACAGCAGCGGCGATATTAAAAGTAAGAGAAGAAGAAAGAAGTCAATACTTTTCTAAGGAGCCAGCTAATTTAGAGTTTTTACAAGAAAATGTTCCCCTAGAGCCACTTCAAATCAGTACGTTTGATTTAGTTGCTGCTTTTCAAGACATGTTTAATAAAAAAGCAAAAAAAATACCTTTACAAACAAAAATCAAAGCAGAAGAAACATCTATTAATGAAAAGATGGATTTTATTATGGGAAAATTGAGAAGTGTAAAAAAAAATCAAGGTGTTTTATTTACTGGTCTTTTTGATACTCCAACAAAAAATGAGATGGTAACGACTTTCATGGCTTTACTTGAATTGATCAAAGAAAAAAATGTATTTATTCAGCAAAAAGTAACCTACGGAGATATTACCGTCTATCCATCAGAAACAGGTGATGAGTAGCATGGATGAATTAGCAACAATTGAAGCACTCCTTTTCGTAGCTGGAGATGAAGGCCTCTCATTAGAGGAAATCTCTGTTTTACTGGAGTGTTCAACTCAACAGGTTTATCAATTTCTTATGCGACTCCAAAAAGGATACGAAGATTCAACGTCCAGAGGATTAATGCTTCTCGAGATAGGAAATCAGTATCAATTAGCAACCAAAAAAGAGTATGCTGATGTTATAAAAAAATATGCGGTTTCACCGTTGACAACGAATCTTTCACAAGCCGCGTTAGAGACGCTTGCAATTGTTGCTTATAAGCAGCCTTTAACACGAATGGAGATCGATGAGATACGTGGTGTCCAAACAAGCGGAGCACTGCAAAAATTAACGCTCAGAGGTCTTGTTGAACCAAAGGGACGCGTGGAAGGTCCTGGAAGAGCTATTTTATACGGGACATCAGCGTATTTTATGGATTATTTTGGACTCAAAGATTTAAATGATTTACCTAAAATAACCGATTTAGAAACAGAAAATAATGAAAAAGAGTCTGATTTATTTTTTGAACGTTTTAACCAGCAATTTGAAAATGAATAAAAATAGAGTGTATTAAGGAGAAATTATGGAAAGATTACAGAAAGTTTTAGCACATGCCGGAGTAGCTTCACGACGTAAATCAGAGGAACTTATTTCTATGGGTCATGTTAAAGTAAATGGAAAAGTTGTTAAGGAAATGGGTATTCAAATTGGGAATTCTGATGTAGTGGAAGTCGATGGAGTACCGATTTATAGAGAAGAACCAGTTTATTTTTTATTGAATAAGCCTAGAAATATGATCACGGCAGTTTCAGATGATAAGGGACGTCCAGTAGTGACCGATCTGTTTACAAATATCGAGCAACGTATTTACCCAGTTGGGCGCTTAGACTATGATACAACAGGAGCATTAATGTTGACAAATGACGGAGAACTTTCCCAATTGTTGATGCACCCTAAGCACCAAATAGATAAAACATATGTTGTTAAAGTAAAAGGCTTAGTAGACAAAAAATCACTGAATAGACTTGAAAAAGGTATTGTTATTGAAGGTAAAAAGACAGCACCAGCAAAAGCAAAAATCCTTTCATCAGATCGTACTAAGGATGTTACTATGGTGGAATTAACTATACATGAAGGCCGTAATAGACAAGTTAAAAATATGTTTCAAGTTATTGGACACCCAGTAGAAAAATTAAAAAGAGAGTCTTATGGTACGTTAACTTTAGATGGATTACAACCTGGTGAATGGCGTGAATTAAAAACGTTTGAAATCTATCAGTTACGTAATTCAGCAATACAAGAAGAGACAACTAAATAAAATTCAAAAAAAACTTGGGAGCACTAAATCCAAGTTTTTTTTGAAATTTAAATAAAATAATGTTTATTTGAGTACACCGATAAGTGCTTTTTTGGCTTACTAAAGGATTATTTTAAGAACGTTCTATATTTTAAGCATGAAATCATTTGAAATAGTTGAAAACTAGAACAATTGTTGTGTATACTAAGGTTAGACTAGGCATCTTATAAGTAAGACCTAATGTAGAATAATGGGGTGTAAATAAATGGAAAATGAAGTTATATATCTGCTAGTAGTAGATGATGAGGATCGAATTCGCAGACTATTAAAGATGTACTTAGAAAGAGAAAATTATCTTATCTTTGAAGCAGATAATGGAGAAGATGCCGTTAAAATGGCTTTAGAAAAAGATTATGATTTAATTTTGTTAGACTTGATGCTTCCTAAGATGAATGGGATCGAAGTGGCTGAAAAAATACGTGAAACTAAAAACACTCCTATTATGATGTTAACTGCTAAGGGAGAAGAGATAAGCCGTATAGAGGGATTTGAAGTTGGTGCGGATGATTATATTGTGAAGCCATTTAGTCCTAGAGAAGTTGTTTTAAGGGTATCGGCTATTTTAAAAAGAACACAAAGCAACAAGCCGAAAGAAAAAGCGAATCCAAATTTGATTGAAATGCCGCATTTTGAAATAGATGACCAATCTCACCGTGTGCTAGTAGATGGAAATCCAGTTAATTTAACGCCTAAAGAATATGATTTATTAGTTTATTTAGCACAATCCCCTGATCAGATTTTTGGAAGAGAGCAGTTATTGCGCGAAGTATGGAAATACGAATTCTTTGGTGATCTAAGAACGGTAGATACTCATATTAAACGACTGAGAGAAAAATTAACGAAATACTCAGAGCCAGCTGCCAAAATGATTGTAACCGTTTGGGGCCTGGGATATAAATTTAATTCTTTTCCAGAAGAATCTGAAAAGTAGGCAAAAATATGTTTAAACTAAGTAGTTTAGTTACGCGTATATGGCTGGCAACGATGTTAGCTATAGGTTTTTTTTTATTTACTGCCACGCAAGTATATGGAATAATTTATAAAAAAAATATAGAAGAAAATTATATGAACGATTTTGAAAGTTCAATTAACTCTCTAGTTAGTATTCTAGAAGAAGATCCAGGTTTTTTAATAGAAAATATCGACAAATCAAGAGCTTATGATCCTCACTTGTCTTTGATCGTGAAATTAGATGATGAACCCTTGATTTATTCTTCAAATATTTATTTGGAGGAACAATTAAATAACTTTAATCAAATCAAATCAACTAGCAAGTTCGAAACTGCTTTAGCGAGTGGTGAAAATTTTTTAATAATAGATAAAACCAGTTTTAACGGAAAGATAAACACACCTTATATCTTAAAAAAACAAGATTTTAATTTTAATGATCAAGAGGGTCAGTTATATATTTACGGAGATTTGTCATTTTTAAACAGCACATATAGTAGAATGAAAACATGGTCAGCCATCAATGCTATTCTTTATATTATTATAGGTATTTTACTATTTTACTACCTCCAACGCAGGCTTGGAAAACCTTTAAAACAATTAAGAGATATAGCTTATGATTATGCTAAGAACGATTTCTCAAAACAAGCCCAATCGAATTATAAAGATGAATTAGCTCAATTGGCTTTAGCTATGAATAAAATGGGTAAGTCATTGGAAGTTACAGGAGCAGCAACTAGACAAGAGAAAGAATTATTGGAAAACATTGTGACCTCTATTTCTACCGGGGTGTTGTATTACAACCAAGATAAAACTTTATTAATGTCTAATCCACTTGGAGATGAGTTTTTACAACATTTATACCGATCAAATCAAGTAATGAAAACGGTTATACCTGAAGTGTTAGAGCACCGAATCGATTCTGTTATAAAATTTCCTGAGAAAGTAATTTATGAAAATAATATCGAAGAGTACTATTATAGAATAACCTTGATACCGCTTTTTGATGAAAATCTTGAAAGTGTACGTGGTGTATTAGTATCCATTCAAAATATAACAAAAGAAAAACGGCTTGATATTATGAGAAATGATTTTATAAATAATATTTCTCATGAATTGAGGACCCCTTTAGTTATGATACAAGGATATAGTGAGGCTATTTTAGATGATGTGGCTGAAACGCAAGAAGAAAAAAAAGAAATGGCTAAAATAATCGGAGAAGAATCGATTAGAATGAATCGGATGGTAAATGAAATGCTCGATAGTTCTAGAATGGAAGCCGGGTTTATCAAATTGACAAAAATGGATGTTTATTTTGAAGATTTTTTCAAAAACTTATTCACGCGGTTTGCTACTATGTCCGAAAAAAATAATATCCAAATGGAATTAAAGATCGATTCAAATTTGAATTCATATTTTATGGATGAAGATAAAATGAATCAAGTGTTCGTAAATTTGATTAATAATGCTATCAGACATACTAGTTTGACAAAAAAAGAAAAGAAAAAAGTAGGAATTTGGGTACACCTAGATAAAATTATGGATGAAGTTTTAATTGAAGTCATCGATAATGGAACAGGAATTTTAGAAGAAGATATTCCTTATGTATTTGATCGTTTCTATAAAGCAGATAAATCTCGCATGGTAATGAAAGAGAATAAAACGGGAACAGGCATTGGGTTATCCATTGTAAAGAACATAGTAGAAGCGCATAATGGTTTTGTTGAAGTGAAAAGTGTGGTAAACGAACAGACAAAATTTATTATTCATCTACCTTATTTAGATTGATTTACTAATTAAAAGTAAATAGAATCATTGATTTTTATTCTTTTATGGTATATAATAAAAGTGTTAAAAAAATATAAAGATTCGTCTTCAGGGGCAGGGTGTAATTCCCGACCGGTGGTAAAGTCCACGAACTAAATAGCATTATTTAGTTGAACTGGTTAAATTCCAGTACCGACAGTAAAGTCTGGATAAAGAAGATGGAGTTTATTTGAATAGGTATCATTGTTCAAGTGCTCTGTTTAGTTATCTATCTAAAGATAATTAGAACGAGCATTTTTATATTGTTTTTATTTGATGAATTGTAATATTAAGTGCAACACCCAAGACGAAATAAAAGAAACCCATGACGTCCTCGTATAGAATGAAGTTACCACACTACCATTCGATTGGAGGAGTTGTCATGAGCTACACTCATTTTACCATAACCGAACGTTCCAAAATAGAAGTCTATCTTGAACTTAAGATGTCCATTCGTACAATTGCGAAAAAGCTAAATCGCTCTCCCTCGTCCGTTTCTAGAGAATGCCAACGAAACCCAAACTACCAAGCGGAAAAAGCTCAAACATCTTATAATCAAAGGAAAGCTGCCTGCGGGGCTCATTCTAAACTAACAGCCTCGCTAAAAATAGTTATCCAAGAAAAGTTGGATCAAACGTGGTCTCCAGAACAAATTAGTGGCCGTTTACTTCAAGGATCCTTGACCTTCAAAACCATTTACCGCTGGATTTATGCCGGTTTGCTTGACGTGCCTTTGACGGTCTTGCGTCAGAAAGGGAAGCGTCAAAAACCAAAGGAAACAAGAGGTCGATTTGTTGTCGGCACACCGATTTCCAAACGGCCAAAAGAAATCAGAAAACGCACGACTTTTGGTCATTGGGAGTTGGATACTGTTGTCTCAGGTCGTGGTCAAGCGAAGGGCTGTGTTGCCACCTTTGTAGAACGTCAAACCCGTTGGTATAAAGCCATTCTTATACCGGATCGTTCCGCAAAGTCAATGGAGCGAGCCATTCGAACTCTTCATGCTCTTTATCCACGAGAAGCCTTTCAAAGCTTTACAACGGATAGAGGAAAAGAATTTGCCTGTTATACCGTGATTGAATCAGAGTTGAACATTCCAATGTACTTCGCTGATGCGTACGCTGCTTGGCAGAGAGGAAGTAATGAAAATAGTAATGGCCTTTTCAGGGAGTTTTTCCCAAAACGAACGAATTTTGATACCATTCTCACAGAGGAAGTTGAAGAAGCTCTTTCCTTGATTAATAATCGGCCCAGAAAATGCCTGGACTGGAAAACACCATACGAAGCGTTTATGGAAAAGGTGTTGCACTTAATTTGACAAACCGTCATTTAAATAAACTCAGAAATGCCTAGGCTGATGAATCCTTTTAGGAGGATTTTTATGCAAACTAGTAACACAAAAAAAATGGTGGGAATAGCTATGTTAGCCGCTTTTGCAACCATTTTGATTTCATTTGGTTTTCCAATAATTCCAGGAGTTACTTTTCTAAAAGTAGATTTTAGTGATATTCCTGTTTTGGTTGGTATGTTTTTATACGGTCCAGTTGGAGGAATAATGATCGCGTTTATTCGTTCATTGCTTCACTATATCCAAACGGGCGGTGATGCAGGATATCCGATTGGGGATACTGCAAGTTTTATCGCTTCGGTCGCGTATACGTTACCGATTTATTTGATCATGAAGTCTAAAATTCATGATACGAAAAATATTATCTTTGCAAATGTGATTGGAACTGCATCATTGACAATTGTTCTATCATTTGTAAATTATTTCTTATTACTTCCTTTATACTTAAAAGTATTAAACTTTAGTGTAGGATCTATTAGTGATTATTTATTAATGGGTGTTATACCCTTTAATATAGTAAAAGGGGCAATAGTAAGCACAGTATTTATCTTACTCTTTGCAAAATTAAAAACTTGGTTATTCCGTAATCAAATGACAAAAGTTAGTTTTAAATAAAAAGCTGGATTATATAATGAAGTTAGCCACTAAGGCTAAAATATAAAAACGCCATGTGAATTTCATGTTATATTGAAGTTACCACTAACTCTCAATAGACAGGATGAATTCACATGACGCACTCTAACGATAACACACCAGCACGTAAGGGGAAACACTTATCTTATTCAGAACGATCTCAAATTGCTATTTTGAAACAGGAAGATTATTCGAATCGTCCTATTGCTATTGTCCTGAATCGAGTACCTCAAACAATCAATAATGAGATAAAGCGTGGAACAATTACTCAACTTAAACGTCAAAAGCAAAAGAGTAAGATTTATGATTATTTTATTAGAATTTATGATGCTGGTACCGGTCAGGCTGTTTATGACAAGCATCGTTTAAACTGTGGCCGTCGACCAAAATGGGCGGATACAGATGCCTTTATAGAGTGGGCCGATGATAAAATGTTGACTGATAAATGGTCACCTGATGTAGTGGTTGGCTTTGCTTTAAAGCATGAGCTGTTTGATCCCACAATTATCCCTTGTACCACGACACTTTATTACTGGATAGATAGAGAGATTATGAGAACGAAAAACCTCGACCTTCTAGAAAAGCTGTCTCGGAAACCGAAGGTATTATCTCTGAAGAAGCGTCCAAATAAGCGTATACTTGGACAATCAATTGACAACCGTCCAAAAGAAATTGATAATCGTAAAACCTTTGGTCACTGGGAAATCGATACTGTGATTGGCAACAAAATAAAGACAGATGCCGTATTACTCACTTTGGTTGAACGCCAAACACGCCTTGAAGTTATTATGAAAATAAATGGTAAAGATCAAGAATCTGTAAATCAAGCGATTCGTACTCTTCAAGCACGATCCAGAGAGGACTTTCCAACTTTTTTCAAAACGATTACCTCAGATAATGGTTCTGAATTCGCGGGACTAGATGAGGCTTTGAAAGACACTTTAGATGTTTATTTCAGCCACCCTTATGCTTCTTTTGAACGAGGAACGAGTGAGAATCAACATAAATTTATTCGTCGATTCATTCCTAAAGGGAAGCCTATCAGCCAATTCACTGAGACACAATGCCTGCGAATTCAACAATGGATGAATGATTATCCCAGAAAAATATTAGATTATAGGACCCCACATGACTGCTTTGTGAACGCACTTCGCCTAGAACGACAAACAGCTTAAAAGCCTTTTTCGGCATAACTTGAAAGCTGGGAAGATGACCGTAGACAGTTCGTCGATAAACTTGTGATATCTCAGTGTAGCACCAAGCCTTACAAAATGAATTAAGCTCTTTAATTTTCACATGAAATAATTCTTTAACAAGTGGCTAACTTAAACTTGAAATTTACATTTTAAATAAAAAAAGAAACCGCAGAAATTGCGGTTTCTTTTTTTATTTTTTGAAATATTGGCTGAATGATTTTTAGTATAAGTAGGTAAGTGTGCTCTATCATAGTTGATGACGTATTCATACTAGTTGTCAAATAATCCAGCTATTTAAACTTTTCGTTATTAATATTTTTTTAAAATTAGAAAAGAATACCCTAAAAATAGTTATTTTTGGTATATTAGATTTAACAATATATATGTTTTACAATCAATTTTTTAAATGCAATCAGAATGTGGGTGAATATCTTGGAACAATCGTTATATATTAAGTATTTCTGTCTCTCATTATATTCTAAAAAGCATCCTGTTAAACCTTCAACGCTTTACCATATTTTAGTTGGAAAAAGAACAGCCTCGATTTTGTTTAAGGCTCATTCGTATCATGCGATAAACTTTTTTTCAATTTTTCCATATTTACAGCGTGAACAGTACGATGAAATGATGCAGCTTTTTATTAGCAAAGGATGGATAAAAGCAAAAAAAGCAGATGAGGATTTTTATCTTTGTGAGAAAGGAAAAAAAGAAATAGAAAGTTATTTTTCAAAACATTTTTACCCAACTCGTTTAAATCAATTAACTCAAGGAAAGGCTACCAAGGAATTTTGGAAAAAAATAATATTTTTGACCCAAGTTCTTTCGGAGTTAAGGTATAAAAATAATCATTATTTACCAATTGAAAAAGAGTTTAAAACACAGCTATGGGTAAAAAAATGGTTAAAAAGAAATCAATTAGAAAAACAAGAGCTTGCTATTTCTTGTGGAAAAGAATGGATCCAAGTATTAAAAGAAATGGATGCGATCGATGCCGAAATGATCGTATCACAGTTAACAGGACATGAAAAAATTGGTAAAACAAGTACTCAATTAGCAGCCAAATATGGTGTTGAGCCAATTGAAATAGCCTTTTTACTTCAAAATGCCATTATTCAGTTGATGGAAAAAGTTGCTGAAAATAAAGAAAAATACCCATTTTTTTATCTCGTTTATCAAGAATGTGTAGGGGATCGTTTCAGCAGTCTTAGTCAAAGTACTAAAATAACGGCCCATTATTTGGAAAAAGGACTTTCTGTTGAAAAAATTGCTGTGAAAAGGAAATTAAAGCTGAATACGATTTCAGAACACGTTATTGAATTGGCTATTATTTTTCCAGATTTTAAGGTATCTAGTTTTATGCCTCAGGATGAATATGAACGATTGAATGGGCTATTTAATAGTCATGAAGAAATAACGTATGAGGAATTAACAAGCAGAATGCCATCTGCCCCCTTCTATTGGTACCGCTTAATTCAGGTTGAAAGGAGTCGTGTCCGTGGATAATAGAGTGCTTATAAAAAAAAATTTAGAGAATTATTTTGGCTATACCTCCTTTAGGGACGGGCAAGAAGAAGTTATTTTATCAGCTTTAGACGGTAATCATACATTGGTTATGCTGCCAACAGGGATGGGGAAATCCCTTTGTTATCAACTGACCGGATATTGTTTAGATGGTCTTGTGGTGATCGTTTCTCCATTATTATCTTTGATGCAAGACCAAGTTGAGCAATTAAAGTTGACCGGTGAAAAAAGAGTTGCTGCTATTAACAGCTTAATGGATGCACACGAAAAAGAATGGGTGCTAAACCATTTATCTGAGTATAAATTTATTTTTCTCTCACCAGAGATGCTCCAACAGGAATATGTCATGTCTTATCTTGAAAAAGTTTCCATTAGTCTTTTTACAATTGATGAAGCTCATTGCATTTCTCAGTGGGGATTAGATTTCAGACCTGATTATTCAGACTTAGGTATCATTCGTCAGCAACTGAAATTTCCTTTAACAATGGCGTTAACAGCTACAGCTACAGAACGGGTCAGAGAAGAAATTTTAACGTCTCTGCAGATAGATCATGAAAACACAAAGCAAGTTATTTATTCCGTCGATCGGTCAAATATTGCTTTTTCTACTTTGATTTGTGATCATGATAAAAAACAACAATTAATAAATCAAATTCAAAAATTAAAGAAACCGGGAATTATTTATTTTTCTAGTAAGAAGATAGCTGAAGAAGTTGCTGGATTGATTCGGAATAAAACGGGTATGGCCGCTGAAAGTTATCATTCAGATATAGTAGCGGAAGATAAAATTAAAATACAACAGCAATTTATTCATGATGAGATCGATATTATTTGCGCGACAAGTGCTTTTGGAATGGGAATAAATAAAAGTAATATTCGATTTGTGATCCATTTTCATTTGCCAGGCAGTCCAGAGGCTTATTTACAAGAGGTTGGAAGATGTGGTAGAGATGGAGAACCTAGTCTTGCACTTTTATTATACGAACCAGGAGATGGCATGATCCAACTCCGTTTACAAGAATATACGTTACCAACTATTGACATGTTAGAATATAGTTATAAAAAAGGTAAAGTATTAGAAGGCAGTTGCAGCCCTACGCAAAAGCAATTGATAGAAAATTATTTAAAATCTGATTTATCTGTTGAAGCAGCCAAAAATCAAGTGAAGAGCAGAATGATTTATAAACAGCAACAATTATATTACATGATAGATTATGCTGAAACATCAAGCTGTAAGAGAGCCTTTCTTTTACATTATTTTAATGAAAAAGTAAGCGGAAAACCACCTCTCTGTTGTTCTAACTGCAATATTGAAATCAATGAATGTTATAAGGAAACTGATTTGAAACAAAAAAAAATAGTGGAAAAAGAAAAAAATCCAGAAGAAACCTTAAAGGAATTATTTTTAATTGGAAATTAATAAGACAACTCTATGTAAAAATGATACAATAATAGTGATTTTGGTTTAGGAGGAGTACTAAAAAATGAGTAAAAAAAATTCTAAAAATAACCCTAAAAAAGAAAATGCATGGAACCGTAAATTTGATGATGATGATAATTTTGTAGATGATAAGTTTTCCAGAACGGCAAGAAAAAAAGCGAAAAAAAGTGTGCATCCTGTTATAACTTCATTACTTATTTTTTTAGCATTGATCTTTATCTTACCAACATTGGCGTATTTTTGGTGGTCTAATGAAGATGCCGGAACCAGTAAAACGCTTAGCTCTTCTGAAGAAAGAATGATTATTACCGAAAATAGCAGCAGTGAACTGAGCAGTTCAAAAGAACCTGAATCAGAATCAAAAGTAGAATCAGAATCTTCATCTGAAAGTAATAGCGTCAAAGAGGATTCATCCGAGTCTGAGAGTGAAGCGACAAAAGTAGAAGAACCAGAGTCACAAGTGGCAGAAGAACCAATTATTGAGGAAATAGAAAATGTTGAAGAAGAAGCAACAGCAGAAGAATCAGCGAATACTTATACTGTTCAAGCAGGAGATAATTTTTATCGAATCGCGTTGGATCACAATATGACAACTGATGAATTAAAATCTTTAAACGGGATATCAGATGATTCAATCAGTATAGGAACTGTTTTAAAAGTAAAATAGCTATCATGTTAAGCCTCATTTCCATAATCAAAACGGAGGCTAGGGTAAACCTAGCCTTTTTAATATGAATAAGAAAGTAGGACGAAAAGTTGGAAAAGACAATAAGAATCGCAATTGACGGTCCGGCATCTGCTGGGAAAAGTACAGTTGCTAAAATAGTGGCAAAGGAATTGGGCTACATTTATTGCGATACTGGAGCGATGTACCGTGCGTTAACGCATCAAGCAATTGAAAAAAATATTGAAGTAACAGATGAAAAACGACTAGTAGAATTATTAAAAGAAATGACGATTTCCTTTGAGCCAAATGGGGATAATCAAAAAGTATTTGTCAATGGTCAAGAAGTCACAGAAGCGATCCGCTTACCAAATGTAACAAATTTAGTTTCTGCTGTTTCAGCACATGGAGAAGTCAGAAGCGAGTTAGTTAAACGCCAACAAGAAATAGCTGCACATGGCAGAGTCGTTATGGACGGACGAGATATTGGGACGGCTGTATTGCCAACAGCAGAAGTTAAAATATTCCTTATAGCGAGTGTTGATGAACGTGCTCAAAGACGTTACACAGAAAATATGAGTAAAGGCATAACAACTCCATTGGAAGTCTTAAAGCAAGAGATAGCTGATCGGGATTACAAAGATTCTCATCGAGAGGTATCGCCGCTCGTCCAAGCTGAAGATGCCATTCTTTTAGATACAACTAGTTTATCTATTGAACAAGTTGTTGAAAAAATTAGAGAAATGATCCATATTAAGCTTTCAAAATAGCGTTCTTTTTATTTTCTAAATCGTTTTTGTGGCAATATTTTTAAATATTGGTTAAAATATAAGGAGAAAGAATTTTATTGGCTAGTTATAGGAGGGCAAACATATGACGGAAAATGAAAAAAACCATGAAGTCGAAGAACAAGAATCAATGATGGAAGCAATGGGTAATGTTCAAGAAATTAATATTGGTGATACTGTCAGAGGTGAAATTTTAACTATTCAAGATAATAAACAAGCTATAGTCGGTATTATCGGTGGTGGGGTTGAAGGGGTCATTCCAAACAATGAATTATCAGCGGCACCATTTGAAAACGTTACAGATATTGTAAACGTTGGAGATATTGTTGACTTAGTAGTGATCAAAGAAATCAAAGAAAAAGAAAATGGCAGCTTTTTGCTTTCTAAGCGTCGTGTTGATGCTAAGAAGGTTTGGGAAAAAATCCAAACAGAGTTTGATGAAGGATCAATTATTGAAGCGCCAGTTACAGAAGTAGTAAAAGGTGGTTTGGTGGTAGATGTCGGCGTTAGAGGATTTGTCCCCGCTTCTATGGTGGATGTCCATTTTGTAGAAGATTTTTCTAGTTATAAAGGACAAACCTTAAAATTTAAAATTGTTGAAATCGAACCAAGTGAAAACCGCTTGATCCTTTCTCATAAAGCGGTTGTTGAAGCTGAAAATGAAGAAAAGAAAAAAGATTTATTGAGTCATTTGGTTGAAGGCGAAATTGTAAAAGGGAAAATTGCTCGTTTAACAAATTTCGGAGCATTTATTGACCTTGGTGGCATAGATGGACTTGTTCACATTTCGCAGATTGCGTATGAGCACGTTAAAGATCCTGCAGATGTACTAACTGTTGGTGAAGAGATCGATGTTAAAGTTCTTTCTGTAAATGAAGAAGAAGGGCGTATTTCGCTTTCTATCAAAGATACATTACCTGGACCATGGGATGGTATTGAAGAACGTGCTGCAGTAGGTTCTGTTTTAAACGGCTTAGTTAAACGTCTAACAAGCTTTGGAGCTTTTGTTGAAGTATTCCCAGGTGTTGAAGGACTCGTTCACATTTCGCAAATTTCACACAATCACATTGCAACACCGCATGAGATTTTAAGTGAAGGTGATGAAATTAAAGTGAAAGTCTTAGAAGTAAATCCAACAGATCAACGTCTGTCTTTAAGTATTAAAGCACTAGAAGAAAAGCCCAACCATTCGAAAGAAAAGCAAGAAGAAACGAACTACGATATGCCTGAAGAAGATACCGGGTTTACGTTAGGCGATATTCTTGGCGATCAACTATCTGATATCACAACGGATGAAGACAAGTAATTACGAATTTTAAAAAGGGCATGCGAGCAATTTTTGTTCTCGTGTCCTTTTTTATGTGTTATTTAATAAAAATAAATCAAATAAATAAGGTATTTATGAGATTTTGCCTTATTCCTTAAGCAAAAGCTTGCATGTTTTAAGGTATTTCTATAAACTGACAAGAGAATAAAAAAAAGGAGGCAAAAACAATGGCAAAACCAGTTGTAGCCATCGTTGGTCGCCCTAACGTAGGAAAATCAACTATTTTTAATCGTATTGTTGGAGAACGTATCTCAATTGTAGAAGATGTATCAGGGGTAACTCGTGATCGTATTTATGCGCCAGCAGAATGGTTAGGGAAAGAATTTAATGTGATTGATACAGGCGGGATCGACTTAGGTGACGAACCATTTTTGGAACAAATAAAACATCAAGCTGAAATAGCTATGGATGAAGCAGATGTGATTATTTTTATCACAAGCGTAAAGGAACACATAACTGATGCGGATGAGAACGTAGCAAGAATTCTTCACCGTACAAAAAAACCAGTTTTGTTAGCAATAAATAAAGTAGATAATCCAGAAATGCGTAATGATATTTTTGACTTTTACGCTTTAGGATTAGGGGAACCTTTCCCAATTTCAGGAAGTCATGGTCTAGGAATTGGAGATCTATTAGATGCAGCTATTAGCCATTTTCCAGATGAATCAGAAGAAGAATATGATGATTCTGTTATAAAATTCAGTTTGATTGGCAGACCGAATGTTGGAAAATCATCTATTATAAATGCCATGTTAGGAGAAGACCGAGTAATCGTTTCAGCAATCCCTGGGACAACTCGTGACGCTATTGATACTAAGTTTATGGGTGAAGACGGTACTGAGTTTGTTATGATCGATACTGCTGGAATGCGAAAAAAAGGTAAAGTCTATGAAAACACTGAAAAATATAGTGTTTTAAGAGCTCTTAGAGCAATCGAACGTTCAGATGTTGTCTTGTGTGTGTTGAATGCTGAAGAAGGTATCAGAGAGCAAGATAAGAAGGTTGCCGGGTATGCTCACGAAGCTGGAAAAGGAATCATCATTGTTGTAAATAAATGGGATACTCTTGATAAAGACAACCACACAATGAAAAAATTTGAAGAGCAAATTAGAAGCGAATTTTTATATTTGAGCTATGCACCAATTATTTTTGTATCAGCTTTAACGAAACAACGCCTAAATAAGCTCCCTGAGATCATTGAGCGAGTAAGTATGAATCAAAACCTACGCATTCAATCTGCTACTTTGAATGAAGTCATATTAGATGCAGTAGCTATGAACCCGACACCGACAGATAAAGGGAAAAGATTGCGTATTTATTATGCTACTCAAGTGGCTGTTAAGCCGCCAACTTTTGTTGTATTTGTAAATGAACCAGAAATGATGCATTTCTCTTATGCTCGTTTCTTAGAAAATCGTATTCGTGATGCCTTTACTTTTGAAGGAACACCTATTCATCTTATTATAAGAAGAAGAAAATAAGAGTGAAGAGTTATCAGTAAACGGAGCATTTTAACATAACTCTTAAGGGGTTTCAAATAATTTTTTGAATATTTGAAAAATGCTTAAAAATATCGCTTAATGCATTGAAAATCATTGCAGTATCAGTATTTGTATGATATCTTTTTAAAAGAAATGTCATTTAGAACTACTAATTTTACATTTCGCAATAATTCATTTTTGGGCCACTCAAAAATGTCTAAATGATGTTTATTTGCTTATAAATAATGCATCAATTCTTCTTTCCGAGGGAGGTGAAATACACATGGCTAACAAAGCAGAATTAATCGAAAATGTTGCAACTTCAACAGGTCTTACTAAAAAAGATGCAACTTCAGCAGTAGATGCTGTTTTTGAATCAATTCAAACTTCATTAAGTGAAGGAGAAAAAGTTCAAATTATTGGTTTTGGTAACTTTGAAGTGCGCGATTGTGCTGCACGTAAAGGTCGTAACCCTCAAACAGGGGAAGAAATCCAAATCGCTGCAAGCAAAGTGCCTGCATTCAAACCAGGTAAAGCTCTTAAAGACGCAGTTAAATAAGTCACAAATAAAAAAGGGCCAGTGCTTTGCACTAGCTCTTTTTTATTTGGATCGTAAACAAGCTGCTGTGTGTTTTAATCCTCTTAATGTATGGTAAAATGAATCAAATAGAAGATTATTAAACGAAAGAGGTTTTTGACATGTCATACGGACAAATGATGATTGATTCACTTAAAGAAAATCAATTAGATGAAGCGATGAATTATTTTGAAAAAGCTATAACTCAAGATACAGATGAAGAGCTCTATATTTTGGCTGATTCTCTATACCAACTCGGCTTTTTAAATGAAATAAAAAAAATAAATTTACACTTACTTGAAAAGTATCCTGAAGATGATGAATTGAGAGTAGGTCTGGCAGAAATAGCTATTGAAGCGAACGAATTAGAAACAGCCATGGATTGGTTAATAGAAGTTTCAGAAGAAAGTCCTGTTTATCCTCAATCTTTGCTTGTTTTAGCTGATTTGTATCAAGTTCAGGGTCTTTATGAAGTGAGTGAGCAAAAGCTTCTCAAAGCGAAGGAAATCGTACCTGATGAGAAGGTTATTGATTTTGCATTAGCAGAATTGCATTTTTCAATGGGAAAATATGCTCAAGCGATCCATGGATACGAAGAATTGATGGCCCAAGGTCTTACTGAATTTTCTGGAATCAATCTTGCAGCTCGTTGCGGTAGTTCTTATAGTTCTCTAGGTGATCTAGAACAAGCTATTTTATATTTAGAACAAAGTTTAGAAGAAAAGGAAAATGTCGATGTATTATTTCAATTAGGTTTTTCCTATTTGCAAGACAAACAATACCGTCGTTCAATCGAAACGTTGAATACACTAAAAGAATTAGATCCGAGTTATACAACTTTATATCCCTATTTAGCTAAAGGATTAGAAGAAGAAAATGAACTAGATAAGTCTTTAGAAGTTATTAAAGAAGGCTTGAGAGTAGACCAATACAATTATGAACTATTTTATTATGGAGCTGATATAGCAATTAAATTAGAGAATGAAACGTTGGCAGAAAATTATTATTTAAATGCTATTCAACTTGCCCCGGAAAATTCAAGTATCCAGTTGGCCTACACTAACTTATTGTTGCAGCAAGAACGTTACGATGAAACAGTCGAGCTGATTCAAAAAATTCTGATCCAAAATGAAGTCGATCCTCAATTCTATTGGAATTTAGCTTTAGCAAATGAAGGATTGGAAGAATATCCTGCAGCAGGAACGGCTTATCAAAAAGCTTATCCAGCTCTTCGAGGAAATAAAGATTTCTTGAAATCGTATATCTATTTTCTACGAGAAGAAGGAGAGCGTATAGTTATCAAAGACGTAATAACCGATTATTTACTTCTGGAACCAGCAGATGCAGAAATATTAGAAATGCTAGAAGAAATTAATAGCAACTATTAATTTATTAAGTTATAATGAGAGAAAGGGTAAGACAAGGAGGTTTTTACATGAGCATCCAAATTTCTTTAGAAGCTAAAAAGATTTTTCTTAGCTGGTTTTTAGATAGACATCAATTGAAAAGAAGAGAATCTATGTGGATCCTAAACTACCTACTAAATCATGACATTGTATTAAATAAAGTCCATTTTGTTGAAGCTGCAGAAAAAACTCCAAGAGGTATGATGATGTCTACAACGGGGATGAGTAACGAACCTTTTCTATTTTATAAAAATGGGACAGTGTTTAGTGATCCGGAACAGGCTTTCCATGAAGTTAGATTAAATTGGCAAGAAGAGATGTATATTGAGTTGATTTTTTCAAATCCTTGGAAATCTGCCGAATATCTTACTGTATTAGAAGACAACCCTTATTTTAAATGGAATGAAACGATTAGCGAAAAACTCATTGAGGAAGTTGAACTAGCACTTGAAACTTTGTCATTAACTGAACGCAAACAGAACACATTACATCAAATCGATTTATCTTTAGAAGAAGAAGACCGAGAAAAATTTATTCAATTGTCTAATCAATTAAAAAAAATTGAAGATGACTTAAAGAATGAACAAAAAAAGCCAAACCATTGATGTACACCCCAAAATTCAGAAGAATAATCGGTCTTTTGGGGTGTATTTTATATCAAAGGGTGGCTTTTTTTTTGAAAAGAGGTTGTTTAGGTTTAGGATCAAATGAAAATCCTTCACCTAAAACTTCGTGTACCGTTAAAAGAGAAAGAAAAGCCTTTGGATCCGTTTCGTGAATGATTCGTTTAGCCGTTACTATTTCATGACTGCCCAAGACACAATACAAAACTTTTTTTTCTTCTTTTGAATAAGCACCTTCGGCTTTAAAGAAGGTTACCCCTCGTTCCATTTCAAGCATAATATTTTCAGCTATCGTATCATTTTTATCTGAGATAATTAATAATCCTCTTGCGGCATAAGAACCATCTTGCATGAAGTCAACGATCTTAGAAAATACATAAGAAGCAAGCAACGTATACATCATATGAGGCAGGTCTATATAAGTAAGCGATAAGGTTAGAATAAAAACATCAAAGACCAGCAGTGTTTTGCCCATCGAAATACCTTTTTTCTTTTCAAGAATTCGAGCAAGAATATCGCTCCCACCAGTTGTTCCACCAGAACGGTAGATCATACCACTGCCTACTCCACCACACAAACCAGCTAATATTCCAGCTATGAAAAGATCATTATCTATATTGATTGCAACAGACGTTCTTTGCCAAATATATAGAAAGAAAGATAACATGGTCGTTCCGTATATTGTGTAGATCAATGAACGATTGCCTAATAATTTCCATCCAATCAAAATAGTTGGGATATTTAATAATAATGTAGAAAGTGCTGGGTCGATTTGAAACCAATACCTTAATAGAAGTGAAATCCCGGTCATACCACCTTCAGCTAATTCATTTGCAATGTTGATATACACTAATCCAAATGCATAAAGTGCACAGCCAATTGTTATAATAAATAAATCTTTTATTGCTATCTTTTCGTTTATCATACCGTCACTCCAGACTTTATTTACTTTATAAAGAATACATTTTTTTTTAAAAACAAGCAACAGGTCTTGCAACCTTCTCACTTTTTGGTAGACTTAGAGGGTAAGATACCGGTTAAATGAAGAGGTGGATAGCCATTTAGCCTAGGCAATTAATAAGGTAAAATAAAATAAAATTTAATTAGCGGTTGAGAAACCGATTGAGAGGAAATAATAAAATGATCAATATCGTAGTTGCAGGTTTTAAAGGTAAAATGGGTTTAACAGCCACAAAGATGGTAATAAAGAATGAAAAATTTACATTAGTGGGGGTATTTGACCCTCATTCTGTTGAAAAAAACTTAAATGAGATAAGTGAGTTTTCGAATACAGATGTACGTGTTTTTCAAGATAAAGAAGATTTGGTAAAAGAAGTTCAGGCAGATGTATGGATCGATTTCACTATTCCTGCAGTTGCTTTTCAAAATACTTATTTTGCTTTAGAACATGGTATTCGACCAGTGGTTGGCACAACTGGTTTTACAGAAAGTGAAGTAAAAGAAGTTCAGAAATTAGCACAAGAAAAAAGGCTTGGTGGATTGATTGCGCCTAATTTTGCAATCGGAGCTGTCTTAATGATGGAGTTCGCTGCTAAAGCATCTAAGTATTTTCCCGATGTTGAAATAACTGAAATGCACCATGATAACAAATTAGATGCGCCAAGTGGAACGGCAATAAAAACGGCTGAAATGATCTTTGCAGAACGTGGATATCATGCACAAGGCAATCCAGAAGAAAAAGAAACAATCAAAGGGGCTCGTGGAGCAGATTACGAAGGCATGAAAATTCATAGTGTACGCTTACCTGGTCTGGTTGCTCATCAACAAGTTCAGTTTGGAAGTGTCGGTGAAGGTCTGTTGATTCGCCATGATTCATTTGATCGGTCTTCCTTTATGACGGGTGTTGCTTTGGGCTGTGAAAAAGTAATGTCATTAAACGAAATAGCCTATGGATTGGAAAATCTTTTATGATTTTTTTAGACCATCAGTTTAAACAAGCCTTACCGATTATTGATAAAATAAAAGAAGCAGGATTTGAAGCTTATTTTGTAGGTGGAAGTGTGCGTGATACGTTATTAAAAAAGACGATCAATGATGTGGATATTGCTACTAGTGCAAAACCAGATGAAATCAAGCTCATATTTCAAAAAACGATCGATGTAGGAATTGAACATGGGACTGTAATGGTTTTATGGAAAGATGAGACCTATGAAATTACTACTTTTAGAACGGAATCAACGTATCAGGATTTTAGACGCCCAGATAACGTTGAGTTCGTCCGCTCATTAAAGGAAGACCTGAAACGTCGTGACTTTACCATTAATGCATTGGCAATGGATAGAGATGGTAAAATCATTGATTATTTTGATGGTCAGAATGATTTAGAAAATAAAATAATCAAAGCTGTTGGTATCCCGGAGGAACGTTTTTTTGAGGATGCATTGCGTATGATGCGTGGGGTACGTTTTGTTAGTCAGTTAGATTTTGATATGGATAGCGAAACAGAACTAGCCATCCAAAAAAATCATTCATTACTTGAAAAGATAGCTGTTGAGCGAATTCAAGTTGAGTTTATAAAGCTTTTATTAGGTAGCGGGAGAAAAAAAGCATTAGCATTATTTATTCGAACTAATTTATTTCGTTATTGCCCAGGACTGAAACTTCATAAAAAAGAGTTAGAAGAATTGGCTAAACTAGACTGTGTGATCGAAAATCGAATCATTGCTTGGACGTTGTTGATCCATCATCTAAATATACCAACGGAAGAAGCAGAATTATTTTTAAGAGAGTGGAAATGCTCAAAAAAAGAAATTAATTTAGTGAAATCAGCTCTATTTGCATTAAGACATCGTCTGAAAAATAACTTCAATCGCCAAGTCCTCTATCAGGTTGGACTACAAATAGCTTTGGATGTTGAGACCATGATGGAATGTCTAGGACGTTCAGTTGATTTTGAGTCTATTCACTCGATATATGAAGAATTACCAATTTACAGTAAAAAAGAAATAAAGATAAACGGCAATGATTTAAAAGAAGTACTAAACAGAAAACCTGGCAAATGGCTAGGGGATTTGATGATCGAAATAGAGATGGCTATTTTAGTAGGAGATATACTTAATGAGAAACAAGCTATTTTTGATTGGGTTTCGCTCTATTACGAAGAAAAAGATTGAAAAACTGTTGCGGCGGTTAAAATAAGCAATAAAAAGGTTTACTAACTAAAAATAAGTTGTTATACTTAAAAAGTAAGTTATTTTTAAGGAGGAATTTTAAATCATGGAAAATCAATACACAAAATTATTAGAAGAACGCCGTTCAATTTATTCTTTAGGAAAGAATGTTTCTTTATCTGAAGATAAAATCGTTGGATTAGTAGCAAAAGCTGTTAAAGAAAGCCCATCATCATTTAATTCACAAACATCACGTGCAGTAATATTATTTGGAGCTGCTCATAATAAACTTTGGGATATTACTGAAGAAGCTTTACTTAAAGCAATTCCAGAAGGACAAGATTTAACTCCAACTAAAGAAAAATTAAATAGTTTCCGTGCTGCATTTGGAACAATTTTATTTTTTGAAGATACTAGTATTGTTAAAGCTTTACAAGAACAATTCGCGTTGTATGCAGATAACTTCCCTGTTTGGTCTGAACAATCTACTGGGATCGCACAACACTCTGTATGGACAGCGTTAGCTATTGAAAATATTGGAGCAAGTTTGCAACATTACAACCCACTGATCGATAGTGCTGTTCAAAAAGAATGGAACCTTTCTGCAGACTGGAAATTAACTGGACAAATGCCTATTGGTTCTATTGAATCACAAGCTGGTGAAAAAGAATACATGGATGATGATACAAGAATTCTTGTATTTAACTAATATTAACCAACTAAAATCGAGCAATAACTAAATAAATAAAGGAATAGAAAAAATGGTGAATTTTCTATTCCTTTATTTATTTATCAGATTGTTAAAAAAATCACAAATCATAAACTTAATTATTTACATTCATTTATTTTATGGTAAAATGAATTTATCGAAAGAATCACAAACTTTTCGTTTAAGAAAAGTAAAAGGGGAGAATGTAAATGAAGAAAGAAGTTATGGCATTAAAAATAATGTTTAAAAATGGTGAAACTTGGACAATCAATAAAGGTTTTATAGGCGATTTATGGATCAAACAAATCTCAAAAAGTTTTGGACGAATTGGCGATAGTGATTTCCAAGAAATCTTCCCGTGTGAGTCTCTAAAAGTAGAAATTTTTCCAGAAGCAGATAAAACAAATTCAAGTGACATCAATCTTGGTGGTTTAGAAACAGGCATGTTTGAACGTGCAGTAAAAAATCCAGATATTGAAAAAATGGATATTTTATATAAAGACAGTGAAAAAACAAATTCTACAGATGTTATTGCTAAAGAGACTGTTTATTTCCCTTATGAAGCAATAGATTCTGATCGAATCGATAATGCTTATCAAAGTTCTTTTATTTCTAAAGAAAATAAATTATACATTGTGATTGATAAAAATAAAACAGCAGAAGAGATTTATAAAGAAAAACTTTAAGATTTTCTAATAGATATCAAACTCAAGAAAAATTGGAATCTATCTAATTTTTCTTGAGTTTTTTTGTTTTTTTTTAAGCTTCATAGTATGATGGTAAAGAGAATATTATGTCTAAAGAATTAGGTGAAGAGAGTGAAACATAAAGATACATACGCTGTGGTCGATATTGAAACGACGGGCGGTAACGTGGCCAGCGGAGATCGTATGATCCAATTTGGGTGCGTGTTGATAGAAGACGATCAAATCGTTCATCGTTTTGCTACAGATATAAACCCTTTGATCAGTATCCCAAAGCAAATAGAGCATTTAACGGGTCTTTCAAATAAATCTGTTGCACTTGCGCCGTATTTTGAAGATATTGCAGCAACAATTTATAATTTATTAGATGGGTGCATTATAATTGCACACAACATCCAGTTTGACTATGTATTTCTTTCAGGTGAACTGCAAAGATGCGGGATGCCGCCATTGAAAAACAAAGGCATAGATACGGTTGAACTAGCACAAGTTCTATTGCCTACTGAATCCAGTTACCGACTAAATGATTTAGTCAGCAAATTTAATATTGAGCACACAAATCCACATCAAGCAGATAGTGATGCAGCTGTTACAGCTGAACTTTTTCTTGTATTAAAACAGAAGTTAAAAGAATTGCCGTTAGTTACTGTAGAAAAAATGGTTGAACTATCAGAAAATCTTACAATGGAAACGGCTTATTTTTTCAAAACGACTTTAACTGAAATGAAAAATAGACCTATACCGCTTTCTAAATTGCTCATGATAAAAAATGGGTTAGCTATAAAAGTAAAACAACCAATTTTTGAGCAAAAAAATTACCGTGAGGATGCTCGTTATCCAGCGAATTTAGATCATAAAGAACAATTGTTTCAAACAAAACTGACAATCCGAAATCAACAAATCAAAATGATGGATGCTGTCTATGATTATTTTAGCAGCAATGAGCCGAATCATTTTGCGATCGAAGCAGCAACAGGAGTTGGGAAAACATTAGGGTATTTACTGCCCTTAGCTTATATCGCAACAGTAGAAGATCCAGTAGTCATCAGCACATATACTACATTGCTGCAAAAACAATTATTAGATAAAGACATGGTTCAATTAAACACGATTTTGCCTTTCACAGTACAGGCTGCTATTTTGAAAAGTAAAAACCATTACATCCACTTAACTAAGTTTGAAGAAGCATTAAAAGATCCTGCAGACCAAAAAGTAGAAGTGGTCTATAAAATGAAACTTTTAACTTGGTTGACTGAAACTGAAACAGGAGATTTAGATGAATTAAATTTAACTAATTATAACCATTTATTTTGGAATAAAATCAGGCATCGCGGTTGGTTGACTAAACCTGAAGAAGATCAATGGTATGACGAAGATTTTTATTTACATGCGCAACATAAAATCAAACATGCTAGTGTAATCATTACCAATCATTCTTTTTTATGTCATGATTTAAACCGTAAAGAAAAAGAATTACCAAGGATCGGAAAATTGATCGTTGATGAGGCACAACATTTGCCGGATGTAGCAATGGAAGCCTCAAGTGAAGTTTTTGGGTATTACCGGATGCAGCAGGTAATCAAACTGATTGGTCATGCTTCGGATGAAAAAAGCTTTTTAGGAAGAATCACTCAGTTAAGTCAGCAGCTTTCTAAAATAGAACCTTCTCATATTGAAAATATGGAAATGAATCTTTTTTCTTTAGAAGATGAATTGACGGATTTCATTTATCAATTGCTGGTCTATTGCAAAAATACAGCTGGTAGTGAGCTTTATCAACAAGAGCAGTTGGATATTCAATTTAATAGGGAAACGCAGTGGAACTTAACATTAAGGAAGTCTTCAAAAAAAGTTCTCGCATTGATGAATGAGATCAGCTATCTAGGATTTGAGTTGGTTAACCAAGGATTAGATGAAAGCCATCAGATAACGCAACGAGAGCGTTATCTATTAGAAGATTTTTTTGATATGATCAAAATCTTTGAAGGCCAGAAAGATATTTTTTATGCTGTTTTTCAAGAAAATGAAGATAATGAAGTAACTTGGTTTTCATATAAAGAAAAAAGTCCTAAAAATAGTTTTATGATCAAACGCTCAAAAGTAAATAGCAGTAAGTTTATAAAAGAAAATCTATTAGATAAAATAGCGTTGATTTTATATACAGGGGCTACATTAGAAATTAACGGTTCGTTTAGCTATTTTGAGACACAATTAGGAGAAGAAAATTTAAAGCAATTAATCATTGAATCGCCTTATGATTATAAAAAACAAGCAAGACTTTGGATTCCTAAAGAACTGAGGCCAATCAAAGACCTATCAAGGAAAGACTATGTTCATATGATTGTTGAACAAGTAGAAAATATTATTAAAAATTCAGTTGAAAATACGATGGTTTTGTTTAATTCTTATGAGATACTTCAAGAAGTGTATTTTGCATTGCAAAAAAAACCTTCAGCTTCTGGCCGAGAATTGTTGGCACAAGGATTTTCAGGAAGCCGTGAGCGGATCCTAAAACGCTTTTTCAGATCTACAGGAGGCATTCTGCTAGGAGCAGACAGTTTTTGGGAGGGTGTCGACCTACCGGGAAAATCACTGAGTATTATTGTCATAACTCGTTTGCCATTTGAATCTCCAGATAGGCCATTTGTAAAAGTAAAACACCGTTACTTGGAACAAAAGCATTTAAATCCTTTTACAATCGACTCATTGCCAAAAGCTACCTTACGCTTAAAGCAAGGTTTCGGAAGGCTCATTCGTTCTGAGAATGATAAAGGTATAATGATCGTATTAGACAATCGACTGATCCAAACGAGTTACGGAAAACAAATTATAAGGTCACTTCCAAAAGGGTTGCCAATCGAAGAAGTAACTACAGAAAATATAGGTAAAAAATTGAAAAATTTTCTAAATGCAGCAGAGAAATAATACAACTGAAAAAAAATTTATAATGAAAATTTTAGAAAAAAGAATGATTTTCTGTTATAATTAGCTATTGAAAGTAACAATAAAAAGGTCGCTAAAACAATAAATTATAAGTAGGGATACTCATGAAAAAAGGAATACTTATCACTTTAGCAGTTGTCATGTCTTTTGTGCTTGTATGTTCAATCACCCTTTTAACAATTAGCCAAGAGCCAATAAAAAAAGCCGAAAAAGAAACGATCATCATTGCGAAAGAAGCTGCGGGACTAGTAACAGTATCAGATTTTTACTGGTATAATCGTGATAAAACCTATTTTTCAGTTGTCGGATCGAATAAAGACGATGAAGAAATCATGGTAATTGTTACTAAAGACGGCGGAGCTACAACTATTCTGAATCAGGATGAATTCATTACAGAACAACAAGCCAAAGAGTTGACGCGAGAAGCTAAAGGGTCTGTCGATATTCTTGAAGCTCGTATTGGACTTGAAGGAGATATTCCTATCTGGGAGGTATCCTATAAAGAAGAGAATGGACGACTTGGTTATTATGTTTTGACCGCTAAATCAGGTAAATGGGTGAGTGATATCGAGAATATTTAAAGATTCTTGAAAAAGAACGATATATAGTCCTTTTTTCTTGTATAATAATTAAGGCAGTAAATAATGAGTGAACCATCAAAATTTATTTAAAGGAGTTTTAAACTGTGAATCATATTACAATTGTAGAATCCAAAAATCATGTTGGAGAAGAAGTAGAAATTGGAGCGTGGGTAGCTAATAAACGTTCAAGCGGAAAAATTGCATTTTTACAATTACGAGATGGTTCTGGATTTTTTCAAGGAATCGTTGTAAAAAGCGAAGTTGAGGAAGAAGTATTTCAATTAGCTAAATCATTAAATCAAGAAACGTCTATTCTTTTAACTGGTGTTATTCAAGAAGACAGCCGCTCAAAATTTGGTTATGAAATAGTTGTTAAAGCTATTAAAGTTATTGGAGAAAGTCATGATTATCCGATCACTCCAAAAGAACATGGAACAGAATTTTTAATGGATCATCGTCATTTGTGGTTGCGTTCTTCTAAACAACATGCCATTATGCATATTCGTAATGAACTTATTCTTGCTACTTATAATTTTTTCAATGAAGAAGGCTTCATTAAAATTGATCCACCAATCTTAACAGCTAATGCCGCAGAAGATTCGACAGAATTATTTCACACACAATATTTTGAACAAGAGGCTTTTCTTTCACAAAGTGGTCAATTATATATGGAAGCAGCAGCAATGGCATTTGGAAAAGTCTTTTCTTTTGGTCCTACTTTTAGAGCCGAAAAATCAAAGACCCGTCGTCATTTAATTGAATTTTGGATGATTGAACCAGAAATGGCTTTCATGGATCACGAACAAAGTTTAGAAGTACAAGAAAAGTATGTAGCTTATATCGTTCAAAGTGTCCTTGATAACTGTAGTGATGCTTTAGATGTATTAGAACGCGACAAAGAGGTACTAAAAAAATATACTGAATTACCTTACCCTAGAATCTCATATGATGATGCTGTTAAATTATTGAATGAAAATGGATTTGATGACATCACTTGGGGAGATGACTTCGGTTCACCTCATGAAACCTTTATTGCAACTCAATATGATAAACCAGTCTTTATCTTAAATTACCCTAAAGCTATAAAACCTTTTTATATGAAACCACATCCAGATCGTGATGATGTTGTACTGTGTGCGGATCTAATCGCTCCTGAAGGATACGGAGAAGTTATTGGCGGAAGCGAACGTGAAGTTGATTTTGAGGCTTTAACACAAAGGATTAAAGATTTCGGCTTAAAAGAAGAAGATTACGCATGGTATATGGATCTACGTAAATATGGTAGTGTGCCACATTCAGGTTTTGGCCTAGGATTAGAACGAGCTGTAACTTGGATTTGCGGGACTGAACATATCCGTGAATCGATTCCATTCCCACGTTTATTAAATCGTATTTATCCATAAAAAAAGTAGTGCAGCAACTTGAGCTTTTCTTAAGTTGCTGTTTTTTTAATCGTATCAGCGTCAGAGGGAAAATGCTTTTATTATGGTTGTACGATAGTTGGTGGTTGATTTATTAAAGCAATTTATATTTTTTTTAGAGGAACAGGAGTTGTTTATGACTTGAAAATCTGAAGAATTAAAAACTTCAGACGATCTGTTGGATCTCAATAAGCAGAATCATCGATTCCAAAATGATTTTTAGGTTGCTACACCAGTACGGTTCATCGAATAATCTGTACTTAAAAGCAGGCAGCAAGGAGGATAAAATCTTATGAATAATCATCTTTTACAAAAATGGCTCAAAGCTGGGGATACAACTGTATCAAATGTATTGTTGACTCATTATAGAGAAGTTGGCTTAACCAGTGAACACTTAATACTAGTTTTACAATTGAAATCATTTATTGACGTAGGAAATGATTTCCCAGACACAGAAATCATTTCAAAACGGATGCAAATTTCTTCTGCGGAGGTATTCCAACTGATCCATGATTTGATCAATAAAAAGTTGATCATAATTGAGACAGAAAAGAATGATGATGGAAAAACACGTGATAGTTACCGTCTAGATTTATTATGGGATAAATTGGGTTTAGTCATATCACAACAAGAAAATCAACAGCGTTTTGAAAAACAGCATTTATCGGAGCAAGAATTATTTCAATTGTTTGAAGCTGAGTTTGGCAGACCATTATCACCAATCGAAATGCAAACGATCGGTATGTGGTTGGATGATGATCATTATGCCATTGAATTAATTGAATTAGCTTTAAGAGAAGCTGTGTTGAACCAAGTATATAATTTAAAGTACGTTGACCGCATCTTGCTAAACTGGGAAAGAAAAAATATTCGAACGAAAGATCAAGTTGACAAAGAAGCAAATCGCCGAAGACAGGGGAATGCTAAGCCGACAACTTATTCAGTATCTAAAGAACAGACAACGAAAGTACCCTTGCATAATTGGTTGAATAATAATGATAATCCTTAATAAGGAGGAAAGTTATGCTATCTAAAAAACAAACGATACAGATGGTTGAAGCAATGGGTGAATTATTTCCTCAAGCGACCTGCGAACTGAACCATAAGAACGCTTTTGAATTATTGATCGCCGTTATGCTGAGTGCTCAAACGACAGATATTGCTGTCAATAAGCTCACTCCAACACTCTTTGCAAAATACCCTACACCTGAAGCATTTAGAGATGCACCAGTAGAAGATATTATGGAACAACTTAGGACGATTGGTTTATACCGTAATAAAGCTAAATTCATTAAAGGATGTTGTCAAAAATTAATCGTTGAATTTAATGGGAAAGTTCCTCAGGAGCGTCATGAATTAGAATCTTTACCAGGAGTAGGAAGGAAAACAGCTAATGTAGTCTTAAGTGTGGCTTTTGACGAGCCTGCTATTGCTGTAGACACCCATGTTGAACGCGTAACTAAGCGATTGGGTATCTGTCCACCAAATGCTACTGTTCGTGAGGTAGAAGAGATTTTAATGAAGCAACTGCCTAAAGATATGTGGAGCATCGCTCATCATCGGCTGATATTTTTTGGGCGCTATCAGTGCACAGCAAGAAACCATGATCATAATATATGTCTCCAACTATTAAAAGAAAATAGCCCGATAAAAGTACAGTAAAAAAAGCGGTTCTACATCAAATGGTGTGGATACTTCAAAAAAATTTCTTCTGGAATGGGCGTTATTTGCCCACAGTGCTTCATTTTAGGCTACAAGCAACCCGATTCCTCTATAAATTTTGGGTAAGTAATGCAATTAGATTAAGTCTATCAACACCAAATATTATACAGCCCAAAAAAGCAAGATGAGACGCGTCTAATGACGATATGTCTCATCTTGCTTTTTTGAATTTAAAATCTGAATTTCTAATAGGAGATGTTTTTATTCTGCTGGAGCAGAACTAGAAGCTTTTGATTCAGCAGTTGGAGCGCTGCTGTTTGGAGCAGAACTAGAACTACCGCTTGGGGCAGAGCTAGTACTTGAAGAACTTTCACTGCTTTCCTTTTCAGGTTCTTCCTTCACAGGTTCTTCCTCCACAGGTTCTTCCTCTTCAGGCTTTTCTTCTTTAGGCTTTTCTTCTTTAGGCTCTTCCTCTTCAGGCTCTTCCTCTTCAGGTTCTTCCTCTTCTTTAGGAGGGATGAGAACACTTATTGAAGTAGCGGGTCCAGTATCACCGTCAGCTTGTACAGCGAGAGTGATTGGGATTTCACCTGCAGGAGGACTTTGTATAATATATGAAAGATCATTAGTTGAATAAGACTCAGAGCCTACAGTCAAAAGGTAAGAGATGCCTTTTTGTGAATAAGCATTCCATTTGATTGATAAAGCATCTGTCTCCTCATTGTAGTTAGCTGTTAAGCCTGATGGAGCTTTTAATTCGATTGATTCTTCCTCATCTTTTTTACTTTCTTTTTCGGGAATTTTTGGTGCTACAGTAGTAGGTTCCGTTCCTTTAACAAATAATTCGTTAACAATTTTGTCTGTAGGAGTATCTGGACCTGCAAGTTTTGCAGGCATCGAGCCTTTTTCAACTGCAACTTCCACAACTGAACTTGGTTTTTTCCAGTCACTAGATTCAACAGATTCTGAAACGTACGACATCAATGCTTGATAGATTTGTTGAGGTAACAACCGTTCACTGCCCGAATTGTCGATCGAATCATAATAGTTATCTTTTCCGACCCAAACAGATAAGGCATAGTTCGTTGTATAACCAGTATACCATTTGTCAGGTACGCCATTCTCTGGAATATCATACTCTTGCTTTTTTTCATCCTCATAGTTGGTCGTACCTGTTTTTCCAGCTTGTGGAATTCCGTTTAGTCCCACTCGAGCAGAATTATTTGAAGCGACATCTTTTAACATATCCGTGATCATATATGCTGTTGAATCAGCCATAGCTTTAGTAGATTCAGGTTGAAGATCGATTTCTTCGCCATCTGCTAAAACGATTTTCGAAACGGTGTAGGGTTCAGTATACGTTCCACCGTTTGCAAAAGTAGCATAAGCACCAGATAATTCAACTGGAGTAATATTCCCAGTGAAACCATTTGACTCAACCAGAACATCTGATCCGGGGTTTAAAGTAGACGTGTTTATTCCTAGATTTGTTAAAAATTCATTGACTTGATCTTTTGGTACGTCTTTATAAATTTTTGTTGTAGGAACATTACGTGAATCAACCAATGCTCGACGTAAGCTGATTTGACCTTCGTAGTTATTATCATAGTTATTAATCGGCGTTCCATCATCAAAGGTATAAGGTTCATCTACTACTTGTTCATAAGTCGAGTACTGTAAATATTCAATTGCCGGACCATAAGCAGATAATGGTTTGATATTTGATCCAACACTTCGTTTTAATTCAGTAGCGTAATTTGTCCCTAATTGTACTTCTTGATTCCGTGCGCCGCCTAAAGCTTTTAGTTGGCCAGTATTGACATCTACTAAAGAAACGCCGGTTTGAATATCTTCATCTTCAATTGTGACGTATTCATCAGAATTTACAACATCGTATAGGCGTTGTTGTGCATCCATATCTAAATTAGTGTGGATAGTCAATCCAGATGTATAGGGATCTAAATTTGTTTTTCTTTCGACTTCAGCTAGAACTTCTTTAACGTATGGGTCAAAAACAAGTTGATTCGTTTCTTCACCAGAATGGTTGACCAATCCTTCTGAGACATCGACTGATTTAGCTTCTTCGGCTTCTGAAGCAGTAATAGCTTCAGTCTCCAACATCATATCTAAAACTAGATTGCGACGTTTTGTTGCATCTTTTGGGTTGGTGATGGGGTTGTAGGCATTTGGAGCTTGTGGCATTCCAGCAAGCAATGCAGCTTCTGGTAAAGTTAATTCAGCTATCGGTTTACCAAAATAGTATTCGCTAGCAGTACCCATTCCATATTTATTGTCGGACATATATACTTTATTAATATAAAAAGTTAAAATTTGATCTTTAGAATAGTCTCGTTCTAATTGAAGGGATAACCAAGCTTCTTGAGCCTTCCGTTTTAACGTTTGGTCTTCAGCACCTGTAGAGAAAACAGAAAGTTTAATTAATTGTTGGGTAATGGTACTTCCGCCTTCAGAAGCAAAACCATCTGTTACGTTTGCTACAACTGCTCCGGCGATACGGATAGGGTCGATACCGATGTGAGTGTAAAAACGTTGATCTTCAATGGCGGTAATGGCGTTTTTTAAGACTTTAGGAACGTCATTCTCTGTAACCAATTCACGATCTTCACCAGCAAGAGTTAAAAATTCGTTTCCTTCTGAATCAAGCAATGTTGAAGAGACCGTATCGGTCAATTCAGCTTCGGTTATTTCGGGTGCTGAGGAGACGTAATAAGCAAATAGACCCATACCTCCAATTAAAATTGCTCCAATTAAGATCAGTATTCCAATAAGTGATTTTTTCCAAATTGGAAGAGAGGATTTCTTGTTTTTGCTCCTTTTTTTTGAATGGTTTGCTTTTTGCGTTTGTTTTTTTGACACACGTGACATTTCTTTTTTTTCTGGCATAATTAAATCTACTCCTTATTTCTCTTGTTGGATAAAAATTATAAACTATTTCTTCCATAAATGAACGGAATAATTGTTTTTATGTTGATTTATCCTTATTCTTAATAATTAAACGATCCACAATTTTTAAATAGGGGACACGTGGCGAAAGTTCATAATACATTTCGTACCCTTTTTTTTCAAGCTCTTTTAATGGAATCGATTTTCTCCCATCACCTTGTTGGTTATTCCAATAAACAAGTAACTGTTCTGCTTCTAATAAAAAAAGACGCTCGCTTGTAGCAAAACGCATGATCACAAAACAAATGGCTTGTTGCTGGATACATTGCTGCATATGGACAATTTGGTGTTCATGGAAATTTTTCAATGGGAAGGAAAGTTTGTTCTGTGTTTCCTTTGCCTCAAAATCCAAATAATAACCTTGGTAAACGCCATTATAATCTGTTGTAGATGCATGTCTAAAGTAAGCTTCTTTAATAACGGCTGCACTTCTTTTAGGATAATCTACTTTGACGATCTGAACAGGGGTGGGCTTTTTATGAATAACAGCAATTTCTTTTGCTAAATAATATTGATTGCTTGCATTCAAATCTTCTTCTAAGGACATACCTCGCTTGCTGAATGAAGTCAACTGATTGTTTAGTTGCTTTTTTGGTGAAGATTTGTCATTATGGATATAGGTTTTACCATTAGGATATCGTATAGCCAATTGCAATCACACTCCTGAGTACTAGTATATCAAATAAAGTCCTTTAAAGAAAAGGAGAATCAAATAGTTTATGAGAAATTTATACATTAGCGGTTATCGAACATTTGAACTTGGTGTATTCAAGGAAGATGATCCAAAAGTAGCAGTAATAAAAAAATGTTTAAAACAAGAGATCAGTCAATTTATTGAAGAAGGAATCGAATGGATCCTAACGAGTGCTCAATTTGGTACAGAACAGTGGGCAATCGAAGTTGTCGATGACTTAAAAAAAGAGTATCCAACAATTAAAATAGCTATTATTTTTCCTTTTCTAGAATTTGGTTCAAACTGGAATGAAAAAAATCAAAGTAAGCTTAATTCATTAAAGCAAAAAGTTGATTATGTTGAAGCTACTTCCCATAAGACCTATCAAGATCCATCCCAATTAAAAAATCATCAAGCTTTTTTGTTAGAGCATTGTCAAGCGGCATTGTTAGTGTATGACCCCGAGTTTGAAGGGAAAACAAAGTTTGTTTATCAAGCACTAAAAAAGAAACAGGAAACAATGGGATTTGAGTTGAGATTGATAGATGTAGACCAATTGCAAAACAGCAGTATTGAAGAAGAAAACGATTGATCTTTTCGATTTTTCGACCTATTTATTCTCGGAGCAGCAAGATAATATAGAAATAAGTTTTTTTTTCTTATTATCTTTGGTATAATAAGAATTATTAGCAGAAACGAGAATAATGTTTTGTTAGAAGATGAAGCAAACAAAGAGGTGTGAACATGGCAAATAGATCACTAACAACAAAAGATATTCTTCAAAAAGAATTTAAACAAAGTATGCGCGGATATAATCCAGCTGAAGTAGATGAGTATTTAGATGAAGTGATTCGTGATTACGAATCATATAATAAAGAACTTACTCAAGTAAAAGCTGAAAACAATCGTTTATTGAGTAAAATTGATGAATTAGCAAAACAAGCATCAATTGCTAAACCTAATTATTCTTCTTCTCAACCTAATAGTACGGTAACCAATTTTGATATTTTAAAACGTTTATCGAATTTAGAACGTCATGTATTTGGCTCGAAATTAGATGAAACAGAAGATGAAATGGAAGATGAAATTTAAGCTTCTTTAGTTAAAGAACGATTTAAAATAGATGACCTGTAACAAAAAAAACATTTGTAAATTTCGGGTAATTGCGGTTTAGCTTGACTAAACTGAGGAAAGTCCATGCTCGCACAAGCTGCGATGCTTGTAGTGTTCGTGCCTGGCGAAATCATAAGCCAGGGCCTTCATTTAATTATGAAGAGACGGCAGAAAAAAGAGCTAAGGCTGTAAAGCTATGCTTGAGTATTCTTGAAAGTGCCACAGTGACGAAGCAATACGGGAAACGGTATTGGTGGAACGCGGTAAACCCCTCGAGCGAGCAACCCAAACTTTGGTAGGGGCACTTTTCCTAGGGAATTGAACCGATGGAAGAGGCAGTAATTGCAGACAGATAATTACCTCCGGATAAAACAGACCCTGACTTTTTATCTGAGACAGAACATGGCTTACAGAAATTTACAAATTCAGGTATAGAACCCTCCTTTTAGGAGGGTTTTATATTTATTTAAGATACTAATTAAAAAAGAAAAGAATTGGAGAAAATACATGAAAACTTTTAAACTCGTTGCAACGGCGGCCAGTGGGATAGAGGCCTTAGTAGGAAAAGAAATCAAAGATTTAGGATATGAATGCCAAGTAGAAAATGGAAAAGTCTTCTTTGAAGGAACCGAAAAAGATATTGCTAAGACAAATCTTTGGTTAAGAACGGCTGATCGGGTCAAAATCATTGTTGGTGAATTTGATGCGTATGAATTTGATGAACTATTTGAGAAAACAAAAGCCTTACCATGGGAAGACTTATTACCAATGGATGCTAACTTTCCTGTAGCAGGAAAGTCGATAAAATCAAAATTATACAGTGTATCAGATTGTCAATCAATTGTGAAAAAAGCAATCGTTGATCGATTAAGTGATGTTTATCACCGTAATACACGTTTACCAGAAACGGGCTCTTTGTACCAATTAGAAGTAGCATTATTAAAAGACAAGGTTACATTAACATTAGATACAACAGGACCAAGTTTATTTAAACGGGGATACCGGACTGCTAAAGGTGGAGCACCATTGAAAGAAAATATGGCTGCGGCTCTGGTCCAATTAACCAATTGGCGTAAAGATCGTCCTTTCTATGATCCAGTTTGTGGTTCAGGTACAATCGTTATTGAAGCAGCATTGATTGGACATAATATTGCTCCAGGATCCAATCGTTCATTTAGCTGTGAGGAATGGGAATGGTTTGATCAAAGCGTCTTTGAAGAAGTTCGTGCTGAAGCTGAAGCTGCTGTAGATCACGATATCGAACTTGATATTATGGGAACAGATATTGATGGTACTATGATCGATATTGCTAAGGTAAATGCGGATGAAGCAGGAGTAGGCAGCAGCATTACATTCAAACAAATGCAGTTAGCTGATTTTACGACTGAAAAAGAATATGGTGTTATTTTAGCTAATCCTCCTTATGGGGAAAGATTAGGCGAAGAAGAAGAGGTTCAAAAGTTGTACAAACAGATGGGCCAAGTATATCGTCCGTTAAAAACTTGGAGTAAATATATTATTACAAGTGACTTAGCTTTTGAAACATTTTATGGAGAAAAAGCTACTAAAAAACGTAAACTATATAATGGAGCCTTAAGGACTGATTTATTCCAATTTTGGGGCGAACGTCCTCCTAGAGCACCGCGTAAATAAAAATAAAAAAATAACAGTTCCAAGAAAAAAATTTCTTAGGACTGTTATTTTTTTGAAACTATTTTTTGTAAGGCTTGCTTAGCTAAATGATCTGCACCTTTATTATGTGACTCTGGAATCCATTGAATAAAAAAAAGAGGAAAATAGTTGAGTTTTTCTTGAATAAGAGTTAAATAACCTTTGAAAACATCTTTTTTTACGTAGCTTTTATTAATGGCAGAGGCTAATAGTTTACTATCTGTGTACATCATTAAAGTTTCGTCATTCAACTTGTATTCGATCAAGTAAGTGAGGCCCTTTAAAAGAGCTTCGAATTCAGCTTCGTGATTGCTTATTTTATTCTCAAGCGGAATAGATAATTGATTGTATCTATGGTCAGCGCTGATTACAATTCCTACACCACTAGGACCAGGATCATTTTTTGTTGAAGCATCGGTATACATTTTGATCATACTTGCTTGGCCCCTTTCTTTTAAATGGGTTTTTAATTTAAGGTATGTTAAAATAGCATTACTTTTGTATAGTATAAGGAGCGTAATATATTGGATGATAATTCTCGTGTAAAATTTTCGCTTTCATTAGAACCTGCTTTTCAAATCATTTATTGGTCAGTTTGCTGGCTAGTTTTTTTTTCAGTGCTTATTTTATTTTTGGAAACCCAAACGATTGATCTGATCATAATTGTTTTGCTTATTTTTTTGGGAGTTCTTTTATTTTATGGCTTTGGTTCTACTCTAAGAATGAAAAATGATAATTTGGAAAGTAGTTATTTTAGAGGTATTAAAAAAAAGAGTATCCCTTTAACAGAAATAAAAAAAATAGCATTTTCCGCTAAGAGAAAGATTGTTTTATTTACTGATCAAGGTAAATCAGTTTCTTATATTTATTTAAACACAAAGAATAAAAAGAAATTTCATGAGTATATTAAAAATAAAGCACCGTCGATTCAGTTAGAAGAACCAAATAGTTAGACAGAATTATCCAGATATGAGAACCTAAAAGACGATACCCTTAAATGAAGTGTATCGTTTTTTAAGTGTCTCTGTTAGTAATTAAGTTGAGTGAGTTACACTAGTCAAGGACAATGACGTTAGTCGCTTGAGGGCCATGGTTGCCTTCCAAGATTTCAAATGAAACATGTTGCCCACCATTCAAATATTTAAATCCTTCATCACTAACTATACCCGTGAAGTGAATAAAAATATCTTCGGTTTCGTTATATTCAATAAATCCGTACCCTTTTTCATTACTGAACCATTTGACTGTTCCATTTTCCATTTACGAAACCCTCCTTAGTGAAGTTCTCAATTGAGATCCATTCGCTTTTTTTTAAAGGATTAAAAACAAATGACCTACTTCTATTATAGAAACAATCTAGCAATCCGTCAATTTTGTGCAGCCTAAAAAGTTATTATCCGAATAATTTGTTGGTTCTTAAGGAGATAGACAAATTTTTTGGATGAATTGTTCGAAAGTTAGCTCGTAGTACAACTATTTTCTTATGTTGCCCTTACTATTATAAAGAAAAATAAGTTGTTCAATGGAACGATGATCGCTCATTAATTAAAAAAAGGGAATTAGTTAAACATATGCTTTTATTAGCCTATTAGGTGGAAACAACCTAAATGTATTCTACAAATTAACTATGGGGCTATAGATTTTTAAAAAAATAAGTGGTCCGAATGAAAAAATCAGAGCAATAAAGTCAACCTTATCATGACCTAAAGGTGAAATTTAGTCCTGTTGAATAGATTATATATGTATGAACCGAAAAGCAGCATACTTTTTTGAACTTTTCATTCGGCAGCTATCTTCTATAATTGATAATCAATCGAAACCAGCGATAGGGTATTTAAGGTAATTTAAAAAGTGACGAATAAAACTTAATTGGACCAACTTACAGATATTATCGATAAAAAATGTTAGAATGTTTAAGATGAATTAAAATGTTTGATAGAGGAAAGTGGAGATAAACGATGAAAGAATTAAAAGTACAGAATTTAACAAAAACCTATGGCGAAAAAGTATTATTCGATGAAATCAACTTCTCAATTATGGAAGGCGAAAGAATCGGTCTAATTGGTGTGAATGGTTCTGGAAAAACGAACCTTCTAAATGTGATCACTGGAAAAGATAGTGGTGAAAAAGGCAGTATCCAGAAGCCGAAAGATTACACTATCAGTTATTTGATGCAGGAACCAGATCTAAATCCGGATAAATCAGTTTTTGATGCTGTTTTTGAAGGAGACTCACCTATTTTAGCAGCCGTTAGAAACTACGAGAAAGCATTAGACCTATTGATAGCAGATCCAATGGATGAAAAATACCAAAATAGATATTCTAGAGCTGAACAAGCAATGAATGATGAAAATGCTTGGATCGCTGATACAAACGCAAAAATGATTTTGAGCAAATTGGGAATCATTGATTTAGAGCAATTGGTAGGAACGTTATCTGGTGGACAGAAAAAACGAGTTGGCATAGCACAAGTATTGATACAAGAACCCGATTTGTTGGTTTTAGATGAACCGACCAACCACTTAGACTTTGAGACGATCACTTGGTTAGAAGGCTATTTAAGTTCTTATAGAGGAGCACTATTACTTGTAACTCATGACCGTTATTTCTTGGACCGGATCGTTAACCGTATGGTCGAATTGTCCCATGGTAGTGCGACATTTTATACAGGGAACTATGAACAATACGTTATCGAAAGAGCCGAAAGACAAGAAGCCGCAGTGGTCGCTGACCATAAGAGAAAACAAATGTATACGAAAGAATTAGCATGGATGCGTACAGGTGCAAAGGCACGATCAACAAAACAACAAGCTAGGATCGGACGATTTAAAGATTTAGAAGACAATTTGAATCAATCTAATTTAGACGAATCAGTTGAAATGAATTTAGAAGGTTCTCGCTTAGGAAAAAGAGTATTCGAGTTGAAAGATGCATCGCTTAATTTAGGTGGAAAAGTAATTTTGGATCACTTCAACATGATGATCCAAACGAAGGATCGAATTGGGATCAGTGGTGAAAATGGAGCTGGTAAATCAACTTTCTTAAATACTTTAGCAGGAAGATTCCCATTAGATTCAGGGGAAATAGTTGTAGGTGAAACGGTGAAAGTTGCTTATTTCACGCAAGTCATTGAAGAGATGGATCCTACTAAACGGGTTATTTCCTACCTACAAGAAGTTGGAGAAGAAGTTGAAACATCTAATGGTGAACGAATCAGTGTGACAAACTTACTGGAACAATTCTTATTTGAACGCCAAACGCATGGTACACTTATCGGTAAATTATCTGGTGGAGAAAAAAGACGATTGTATCTATTGAAGTTATTGATGCAACAACCAAATGTATTGCTGCTAGATGAACCGACAAATGATTTAGACATCGCAACGTTGACGGTATTAGAAGATTACATCGAAACTTTCCCTGGAGCGGTGATCTCAGTTTCCCATGACCGTTACTTCTTAGATAAGACAGTGGAAAAATTACTGATATTTGATGGTAATGGAAAAATCAGACCATTTTATGGAAGTATTACAGACTATATAGAGGAAGAAAAAGAAAAAAAACAAGGCCGTTCTGTCCAAAGCAGTGAGCCAAGTGAAAAATCTAACACACAACCGGAATCACCCACTGAGGATGGAAAAGTGAAATTAACATTTGCAGAACAAAAAGAGTGGAGCACAATTGAAGAAGAAATGTTCAATCTTGAAAATAAAATAGAAGCTATAAAAAAAGAAATGTCGAAATCTGGCAGTGATTTCAGCTTACTGCAAGAACAACAAGAACGATTAGCGGCTTTAGAAAAAGAGTTGGAAGAAAAAATGAATCGTTGGGAATATTTAAGTCAATATTCAAATGATTAATTTATAGGAGGTAAAGTCGTGGAATCAGAATATTTAAATTTAGGAAAAAAAGTCTTAGAAGAAGGTCACGAAAAGACCGATCGAACAGGAACAGGAACGAAAAGTCTTTTTGGTTATCAAATGCGCTATGATCTTCAGAAAGGATTTCCTTTGCTAACAACTAAAAGAGTGCCATTTAGTTTGATCAAAAGTGAACTACTATGGTTTATTAAAGGCAATACAAATATTCAATATTTGTTGCAGCATAATAATCATATCTGGGATGAATGGGCTTTTGAACGTTTTGTAAAAAGTGACGATTACTCAGGACCAGACATGACTGATTTTGGTAGAAAAGCTTTAACTGATTCTGACTTTAACGCTGTCTATCAAGGAGAAAAAGAAACTTTTTGTAATCGTATTTTAGAAGATGAAGCATTCGCTGCTAAATACGGCGAACTTGGCAATGTGTATGGAGCTCAGTGGAGAAAATGGAAAACGACCCAAGGGGAAACAATTGATCAATTAAAAGAGGTTATCCAGCAAATCAAAACGACGCCAGACTCAAGGCGTTTGATCGTATCAGCATGGAATCCAGAAGACGTTCCTAATATGGCGTTGCCTCCTTGTCATACGTTATTTCAATTTTATGTTGCTGATGGAAAATTAAGCTGCCAATTGTATCAACGAAGTGCAGATATCTTTTTAGGTGTGCCATTTAATATTGCGAGCTATGCACTATTAACACATTTAGTAGCGCATGAGGTTGGTTTAGAAGTTGGAGAATTTGTTCATACGTTAGGTGATGCACATTTGTATTCAAATCATTTTGAACAAATGAAAAAACAACTAGCAAGAGATGCTAGGGATTTTCCGACGATCGCATTGAATGAATCAAAGACTAGTATTTTTGATTTTGAGATGGATGACATACAAATTAAAGGATATGATCCTCATCCAGGAATAAAAGCTCCAATAGCTGTTTAATCTGAAGAGAAAGTAGGAAACGAAATGATTGCTTTTTTATGGGCTCAAGATAAAAATGGAGCGATTGGATACCAAGGAACTTTGCCTTGGTATCTGCCAAATGACTTGAAGTTTTTCAAGCAAATGACATTAAATAACGCTGTCGTAATGGGCAGAAAAACATTTGAAGGAATGAATAAACGCCCTTTACCTAATCGTATCAATATCATCCTTACAACTGATCGCAGTTATCAAGCCGAAGGGGTCAAAGTCATGCACAGTCGAGAAGAAGTACTCGATTTTGCTAAAGAGTACTCAGGAGATACCTTTATCACTGGCGGAGCAAATGTATTTAGTTTCTTTATGGAAGATGTGGATGTATTACACCGCACCATGATTGAAGGCGAATTTAAAGGAGATACGTTCATTCCTGAAATAGACTGGAAAAAGTGGAAACTAGTTGAAACAGAAGAAGGTATTGTTGATGACCGCAATAAATATCCTCACGTTTTCGAAACGTATAGACTAAATGACAAGTAAGTAAATACGTTAGGCACCTCATATGAAGATATATACGAAAAATGGAGAATCTGGTATACTATTTTCATATATTAACAAGTAAAGGAGTTTTTCTCATGAAAAAAGGACGGTTAATTGTCATTGTCTTCCTTTTTTTAATCATAGGCAGCATTTTTATTGCAACCCTACTAACAAACCCATTTCAAAGTAATTTATCTAATAATGATAAAAATACGGAAATAAAAAAAGAATCACTTCACATTGTTGCAATCGGAGATTCTTTAACAGAGGGTATTGGGGATGCTACTAAGGGTGGAGGGTATGTCCCAATAGTTGCTGACTTGTTAGAAGAAACGGATGTTTATAAAGAAGTAACTACTAGCAACTATGGGAAAAATGGAGATCGAAGCGACCAAGTCTTGAAACGTTTTCATGAAAGTAAGTCCATCCAAGAAGATATCGCATCGGCCAATATAGTCGTTCTCACGGTAGGTGGAAATGATATTATAAAAACCTTTAAGCAAGTTTTTTTAACCGCTACGGAGGAAAGTTTTATCCTCCCTGAAAAAGCATACCAGGTGAATTTAAGAGCTCTTTTGGCTGACTTTAAAAAACTAAATCCTAAACTTGAAGTATATGTTTTTGGTGTTTATAATCCTTATTATGTTTACTTTCCTGAGATAACTGAAATGCAAAATATAGTAGACAAATGGAATAAAACAACTCAAGAAATAGTAAATGAAACGGATAATGCTACCTTCATTTCTACCGTGGACTTATTCAATCCGACAATAAAGCAAGATGAAGTAAAAAATATATTAATGGATGAAGAAAATTCTGATGGATCAGAAATCAATAATCCTTATTTGTATGAAAAAGATTTATTTCATCCTAATAAAGCTGGATATGAATTGATGGGAGAGGTATTGTTTCAAGCTATTGAGGCTGAGTAAAGAGGAATCTGAAGAAATTAGAAGGGCGTTTTTATGGAAATAAAAAGAGACCAAAAAAAGAGCAAATTGAATGGATGGAAGTGGGCTTTTCTTGTGCTGCTTTCGATTGTTGTTGGAATGGGTATATGGTTTTTTACTCAATTGACACCGGTTATGATAGGGGAACCAAACCTAGAAACAAGAGATAATAATGAAGAAGTAATGTTTCAAGTGTCCACAGAAAAAGAGGATATCAATCAATTGGTAGCCTCGTATCTTAAGAATGAAAAAGTAGTAAAAGGCCCGGTCAATTATCAGTTTAGATTAGAAGATCAAGCTCAATTAGTTGGAACATTTCAACTTTTTGGTCAAGATGCACAATTTCAGTTGTTTTTGGAGCCTTATGTAATGGAAAATGGTAATCTCCAATTTAAAGCCACAAGTCTTTCAATCGGGAGATTCAACATACCCATCACCTTTGCGATGAATCAAATTAAGAATCAATTAAATGTTCCAGATTGGGTAGCAATCGATAGTGAACAAGAAACAATCGTATTCAATCTGAATGAATTCACTTTAGAAAGTGGTATGCATTTTTCGGTCGATAAAATCGATCTAGCTGAAAATGATATTCGAATCAACGCCTATATGCCTACTGATTAGTTATGAATAAGAACAGGAAAGGATGAGGTTTGTGAAAGATACTGCGATATTTGCGGGAGGCTGTTTCTGGTGTATGGTTTCGCCATTTGATGAGCAGCCGGGGATAGAAAAAGTTATTTCAGGATACACAGGAGGACATATTGTTGATCCTACTTATGAAGAAGTTTTGACTAAAACAACCGGGCATACTGAAGCTGTTGAAATAACCTTTGATCCATCTGTTATTTCTTATGAAGAATTGGTAGAAATCTATTGGAATCAAACCGATCCAACCGATGCTATGGGTCAATTTCAAGATAGAGGAGATAATTACCGTCCTGTTATTTTTGTGTTAAATGAGAATCAAAGAATCAGCGCGGAGAAATCAAGACAAGAATTAAGCGAAAGCGGAAAATACAAAAATCCTATTGTTACCGTTATCGAAGAGGTCCAACCTTTTTATCCAGCTGAAGAACAGCATCAAGAGTTTTACCAAAAAAATCCAGAAAAGTATGCTCAAGAGCAAGAAGAGCGACTGCATTACCAGCAAAGTAAAGAGAGGAATTAGTTCAATGCAACGTCCATTTTATCATTATTTAATGACTGAAAGAGATCCGCATAAAAGAGATGTTGTTACCTTATTCGCAAATGCTGTTTATCTAGATGATAGTTTTCCTAAACAGTCAGAAGATTACCATGAAATCAGTCACTATTTAGAATTAAATGGCTCATACTTAGAAGAAATGACAACTTTTGACAAAGCTTGGGAAATTTATTTAGATAAAGACAACTAAAAGCAAACAACTTACAAAACAATTAGGAGGAAATAATCATGAGTGTACACATTGAAGCTAAAGAAGGACAAATCGCAGAAACGGTCTTGCTGCCAGGAGATCCATTAAGAGCAAAATACATTGCAGAAACTTTTTTAACAGATGTAGAACAATACAATCGTGTGAGAAATATGTTCGGCTATACAGGAACTTATAAAGGCCGACGTGTTTCTGTTCAAGGAACGGGTATGGGCATTCCTTCTATGATGATTTATGCTGAAGAATTGATCACGGGTTACAATGTGAAAAATTTAATACGCGTAGGGACTGCTGGTGGAATGCAAAAAGACGTCAAAGTGCGTGATGTTATCTTAGCTCAGGGTGCGACAACTGATTCTGCTATTGTAAAAAATACATTTAATAATCAAGTTCAATTCGCTCCAATTGCTGATTTTGATTTACTAAGAACAGCCTATGAAATTGCTGTTGAACAAGGAATGAAAGTTAAAGTAGGAAATATCTTATCGGCTGATCGTTTTTATAATGCTGAACTAGATAAAAAGAAATTAGCTGATTATGGCGTATTAGCTACCGAAATGGAAGCAGCTGGTCTATATACACTAGCAGCTAAATATAATCGTCGAGCTCTAGCAATCCTAACGATAAGCGACCACTTGATTACTGGAGAAGAAACTTCTTCAGATGAGCGCGAAAAAACATTTAATGATATGATGATCGTTGCGTTAGAAACGGCTTTAAAATTTTGATAGAAATCAAAATCTGATTTTTAGTTGGATGGTTGAACAATCACAAACCTTGAGTTAAATTGAAAGCAGAGAGGAACCTTACAATTGGAGAATGAACCAAAAAAAGATGAAAAACAAAAGGGAATCAAACCTTGGGCCTATGGCGCTTCTCTCATAGTAGTTGCTGCACTTTCAATTGGTGGGACCGTTGCTGTTACGAATGCAAATGATGGTAAAGATGAACAAGTTCAAAATCAACTAAATTCCTCAGAAGCTAGTGTAGAAATGAACGCGGAAGATTTTGAAAAAATTCAAGCAGTTTATGACACTTTGATGACGGATTATTATCAAGGTGTTGAAGAAGAAACCTTAATTGAAGGGGCCATCACTGGTATGACCGAAGCTGTCGGAGATCCATACACACAATATCTTGATGTAGAAGAATCCTCTTCCTTAGATGAAAGCATCTCAGCATCGTTTGAAGGAATCGGTGCAGAAGTGATGAAGCAAGGAGATAATGTTATGATTGTTTCTCCTATTGCAGGATCACCAGCCGAAAAAGCAGGCTTACAACCTAACGATATTATTTTAAAAGCTGATGATCAAGAATTAACGGGTATGACTTTAAATGAAGCTGTCTCTTATATTCGTGGTGAAAAAGGTTCCGAAGTTACATTGACTATTAGGCGTGGCGAGTCTACTTTTGAAGTGAAAGTAGTCCGCGATACGATACCAGTTGAAACAATTATTTACCAGTTAGACGAAGAAAATCCGACGATTGGGTATATTGCGATCACTAGTTTTTCTTCACCAACGTACGATGATCTGGTGGCAGCCATAAAAGACTTAAGAGAGCAAGGTGCAGAATCCTTTGTTTTCGATGTCCGACAAAATCCAGGTGGTTTATTGAATGCAGGATTGAATATTTCTAATCTATTTCTAGAAGATGGAGATATTATTTTACAAACTCAAGAAAAAGATCAAGAACCGGTTTCAATTGTCGCTGATGATGCTACAATGGGTGAGTTTAAAGTTACTGAGCCATCCGTTCTATTAGTGAATGAAGGAAGCGCCAGTGCCTCTGAAATTTTAGCAGGTGCGGTCAACGAATCTGGAAATATTAAATTAATCGGAACACAAACGTTTGGTAAAGGAACGGTCCAAAATGTCGCTGCATTTGATGACAGCAGTGAACTGAAGATAACGATTGCCAAATGGTTAACACCAAGTGGTAAATGGATCAATGAAAAAGGAATTACGCCTACTATCGAAGTGGCCTTACCGGAATATACAAATTTATTGATAATCGATGGTTCAAAATCGTATCAATTGGGCGATGTTTCTGAAGAGGTTGAAAATTTAGAGAAAGTACTAGATGCATTAGACTATTCTACAGGCGCCATTGATGGATACTTCGATGAATCGACACAGGATGCTGTCCGACAATTTCAAACTGACAAAAATCTAACTATTGATGGTAAAGTAACAGGTGAGACGGCTACTCAACTGATCGAATCATTAAGAAAGCTGATCGATGAAAATGATACCCAATATGAAGCAGCGATAAAAGAGTTGCAATCAACTAAATCTAGTAAATAAGATAATAGTGATCAATAAACTAGAACTCCTAGAACTTACTAAGGAAGAGAGGTAGGAATTTTCTATCTCTCTTTCTTAGTAAATGCGGCCTTAAATAAATAGTTATTTTTAAAAATTTCTTGTATGATAGAATAAATAGATAGTTTGGAGCGAATAACATGGAAAAAAAGTCTTGGGAGGAGTTTTCTTGGGAATGGTTTAAAGCTCTAATATTAGCCGGATTGATTACTGTTTTATTGCGAAATTTCATCTTTATTCCCATGACTATTGAAGGTTCGTCTATGATACCGACATTTCAACAGAATGATCAAATTATTGTCAATACAATATTTGATGTAGAAAGATTTGATTTAGTTGTATTTTACGATTCATCAAACCGAACTCTTGTAAAAAGGGTCGTTGGTTTGCCGGGTGAAAAAATCCGATATGAAAATGATCAGCTTTATATAAATGATGAAGAAATTGAGGAAGAATTTTTAGATAATGATTTAGTTAACAATGCTGGAGGTATTTGGACATCGGATTTTACTTTAGAAGAGTTGACCGGTACTCAGGTGATATCAGAAGGTGAATATTTTGTGTTAGGCGACAATCGTAGATCAAGTAATGATAGCCGGTACTTTGGGAGTATTCCAGTAGATTCGATTATTGGAGAAACGTCTTTTATTTATTATCCCTTTGATCGCATGAAGACTGTCCAATAAATAAAGAAAGTAGGGAGAAACAATTGAGTAAAATTAATTTTTCTGATGGTCAAAATCAGCCAGAAACATCTTTTGAACCAAGAAAGTCACGTCATACTTCTCCAAGTCAAAAACGCAAAGAAAATAAAAGTCGTGGGAGTGAATTTTTAAGTACATTACTATATTTTGTAGTAGCATTGATTATTTTTCTACTCATTCGATATTTTTTATTTGCTCCAGTAAGTGTGGATGGTGAGTCTATGGTTCCTACTTTAGAAGATCGAGATCGGTTGATTTTAAATAAAATAGACTCTATAGATCGTTTTGATGTTGTTGTTTTCCCTGCTCCTGATGATCCTGAAAAACAATATATTAAACGAATCATAGGACTTCCAGGCGACACTATTCGTTATCAAGATGATGCTTTGTATATCAATGGAGAAAAAGTAGAGGAAGAGTATTTAAAAAGTTCTGTAGAAGAAATGTCTACGGGAGGCAACTTTACAGAAGACTTTTCACTAGCCTCTAAAACAGGTGAAGAAACGGTTCCTGAAGACAGTTATTTCGTGATGGGCGATAACCGTCAAAATTCAAAGGATAGTCGTGTTTTCGGATTTGTAGATGCTACTACCGTCAGCGGAACAGCCATTCTTCGTATTTGGCCGCTTGAAGAATTTGGTACAATAGAAAATGATTAAAAAGGAAATAAGAAAAAGACTATAAGCAAGCTGTTCTTTTTTTGTGTAAATAGAAAGGTGAAAAAATATGAATATTCAATGGTTTCCAGGACATATGGCAAAAGCGAGACGCCAAGTAACAGAAAAAATAAAACTAGTAGATATTGTGTTTGAACTCGTTGATGCAAGAATTCCACTATCAAGCCGCAATCCAATATTAGATGAAATAATTGGAGAAAAACCTAGGGTCATTATTTTAAATAAAAGTGATTTAGCTGATCCTATTCAAACAAAAAAATGGGTAGCTTATTTTAATGAACAAGGAATAGCAGCAGTCCCTATTGTTGCGCAAGAAGGTAAGGGCATGAAACAACTTATGGAAAAAGCAAAAGAAATTTTGCAACCAAAATTTGATCGAAGAGCTGCTAAAGGAATTAAGCCTCGTGCAATTCGAGCAATGAGTATTGGGATCCCTAACGTTGGGAAATCGACCTTAATTAATCGCTTTATAAAGAAAAATGTTGCGATAACAGGTAATAAACCCGGAGTGACAAAAGCACAACAATGGCTAAAACTAGGCAAAGAATTGGAATTACTCGATACTCCAGGTATTCTTTGGCCAAAATTTGAAGACCCAGCAGTCGGAGAAAAATTAGCGTTGACAGGTGCAATCAAAGATACTATTTTGCAGATGGATGAAATTGCGATGTATGGAATAGGCATAATGAAAACTTATTATCCAGAAACATTTGCTAAACGATTCCTTTTAACTAAAGAAGAATTAGAATTAGGAACACCTGAACTGCTAATGCTGATCAGTGAACGAAGAGGTTTTCGAGAGGACTACAGCCGTGCAGCAGAAATGTTGATCTATGAAATTAGAAGTGGTAAAGCAGGACGATTCACGCTAGATATTGCTCCGGTTTCTTTACCTAAAGAATAGGAGAACGAGAGTGGAAAAACCAATAACTATTGCGGCAATAAAAGATCTTTTGACATCAATTACAAACCCAGCTGATGAACGATTGGTCCAGATCAAAAATGATTCACGTAAAGGTGCTATAAATGCTTATAATGCTTGGGAAAATCGGTTGAAAAAGCAGCAATCGATTCTTGAAAAACAACAAGAGATGCTTCAAATCGAGCACTATTTTTGGGGAAAAGGGACCCAGTATATTGCTGGAATCGATGAAGTAGGAAGAGGGCCATTAGCTGGACCTGTTGTGGCAGCTGCTGTTATATTGCCGATTGATTTTGCTGTGTTAGGGATCAATGATTCCAAGCAATTATCTAGTGCAAAACGAGAATCATTATTCGACCAAATCCAAGAATCAGCGATAGCTATTGGTGTTGGGATAAAAGACCATCAAGTGGTTGATGAAGTAAATATATACCAGGCAACTAAATTAGCAATGATCGAGGCTGTACAACAATTACCTAAACAGCCAGAACAACTGTTGATCGATGCCATGCATTTGCCTGTTAGTATACCCCAAGAAAGTTTTATTAAAGGAGACGCCAAAAGTTTGTCTATTGCTGCAGCCAGTATTATTGCTAAAGTAACAAGGGACAGAATGATGGCTGACTATGATGAATTATATCCTGGATACGGTTTTTCTAAAAATGCTGGTTATGGAACTAAAGTTCATTTAGAAGGTTTACAAAAACATGGCGCATGCCCAATTCATAGGAAAACATTCGCCCCTGTAAAAAATATATTGAAGTAAATAAAACTTTTAAAGTTACCAAGAATATAAAAAAAACGAATGAACAGGAGTTTGCTCCTGTCCATTCGTTTTTTATTATTGGATATGGCTACGATATAGGCCAATGACTTTGCCTAAAATAATAACCTCATTAAGTAGGATAGGGCTCATTGTGTCATTTTCAGGTTGTAGTCGATAATGATCTTCTTCTTTGTAAAATCTTTTACAAGTCGCTTCATCGTCAACAGTCATAGCTATGACAATATCGCCATTATTAGCAGTGCCCTGTTTACGAATAATAACCTCATCGCCATCAAAAATACCTGCGTTGATCATGCTTTCTCCTCGAATAGTCAACATAAACAATGATTCATTTTCAAATTGTAAGTTTGGAGGAAGAGGGAAATAATCTGTTGCTTCCTCTACCGCTAATATTGGTTCGCCAGCTGTTACAGTTCCTAATAAAGGAATTTTATCTAACGCAATGCCCAATTTAGTTAAACCTGATGCTGTTAATTCAATTGCTCGCGGTTTACTAGGATCCCGTTGGATATAACCATTTTTTTCTAAGCGGGAAAGATGGCCATGAACTGTTGAGGTAGAAGATAATGAGACAGCCGTTCCGATTTCTCTAACAGTTGGAGGATAACCTTTTAATTTAACTTGATTATATATATATTGCAAGACTTCGACTTGTCTTGATTCCGGATTTTTACCCATGATAGATACAAACACCTCGTTTCTTTTTTTATCATTTTAAGATTACCATATATGGCACAACAAATCAAACAAACGTTCGTAGCTAAAGATGATAAAAGAATGTTTTTTTTAAAGAAGTTTGTTATAGTTGAACAAGAAAATAAAAATAATGTTGGAGTGATTAAATGTTGCCAAAAGAACAAATTGAAAGAATAAATGCTTTAGCTAATAAATCGAAAACAAAAGGCTTAACTATACAAGAACAAGTGGAACAAAAGAAATTGAGAGATGCTTACATTGAAGCCTTTAGGGGTGGAATGAAAAAAACAATTGAGGGTGTAAAAATAGTCGATGAAGAAGGTACTGATGTAACTCCGGAAAAATTGAAAGAAATACAAAAAAATAAAGGCCTACATGGGAGATAAAAAAGTTGTTCGTCAGTGTGGTGAGCAACAAATTATCCCAATTAGTACCATTCGCTCCGTGAAAGCGTTGCACTTGGAGTGAAATAATAGTAAACTAATAGGGTACTATAAGATAGTTCAAATTGAAAGGATGATTTTTTTGTTTGATAACGTAGACCAATTAGCAGTAAATACAATAAGAACACTAAGTATGGATGGCATACAAAAAGCCAACTCCGGACACCCAGGTTTACCTATGGGAGCTGCTCCAATGGCTTACACATTGTGGACAAAACAATTAAAAGTGAATCCAAAAAGCTCAAAATGGTTCGATCGTGACCGTTTTGTATTATCAGCTGGACATGGTTCAATGTTATTATACAGCTTGTTACACTTAGCTGGATATGACGTTAAAATAGATGATTTAAAACAATTTCGTCAATGGAACAGTAAAACACCTGGACATCCAGAAGTTAATCATACTGATGGAGTAGAAGCGACAACTGGCCCCTTAGGACAAGGAATCGCAAATGCTGTAGGTATGGCTATGGCAGAAGCTCATTTAGCTGCTACTTATAATAAAAAGGGACACTCAATTGTTGATCACCATACATATGCTTTGTGTGGAGATGGCGATTTAATGGAAGGCGTTTCAGCTGAAGCTGCTAGTTTAGCTGCTCATTTGGGACTTGGAAAATTGGTTGTTCTGTATGATTCAAATGACATCTCTTTAGATGGACCAACATCTAAATCCTTCACTGAAAATGTAGGAAAACGTTTTGAAGCTTATGGTTGGCAACATATTCTTGTAAAAGATGGCAATGATCTAGATGAGATCAACACAGCCATTGAAGCTGCAAAAACTGAAACAGAAAAACCTACTTTGATCGAAGTTAAAACTATTATTGGATTTGGTGCTCCTAATGCGGGAACACATAAAGTTCATGGTGCACCACTTGGAGCAGAAGGAATTGAAGCTGCTAAAAAAGCATACGGATGGGAAGGCGAAGATTTCTTTGTTCCTACTGAAGTAGCTGACCGTTTTAAAGAAACAATGATCGAAAAAGGCGCTAAAGCTGAAGAAGAATGGAAAGCAGCTTTTGAAGCTTACCGTACTGATTATCCAGCACTAGCAGAACAATTTGAATTAGCTTTAAGCAATGAATTACCAGCTGATTGGGATGCTGAATTACCATCTTATGATGTTGAAGATAATGCATTAGCTTCTCGTGTTACAGGTAGCCAAGCGTTGAATGCTATCGCTAAAAAAGTTCCTTATTTCTGGGGCGGATCTGCCGATTTATCTTCATCTAATAATACAATGATAGCAGACGTTAAAGATTTTAAAGCTGGCCAATATGAGGGAAGAAATATTTGGTATGGCGTTCGCGAATTTGGTATGGCAGCTGCTATGAACGGAATCGTCTTGCATGGTGGTACTAGAACTTATGCTGGGACATTCTTCGTATTTACTGATTACCTGCGTGCTGCCGTTCGTTTAGCAGCTATTTCTAATTTGCCTGTAACCTATGTGTTCACACATGATTCAGTTGCAGTTGGGGAAGATGGTCCTACTCATGAACCAGTTGAACAATTATCTAGTTTACGTGGTATGCCTAACCTATCGATCATCCGTCCAGCAGATGGAAATGAAGTTGTCGCTGCTTGGGAATTAGCCGTAACATCAAATGATCACCCAACAATGTTAGTCTTATCTCGTCAAAACTTACCTGTACTGCCGGGAACTAAAACTGGAGCGCGTACGAATGTTGCTAAGGGAGCCTATGTTATTTCAGCTCAAGCTGGCGAAAAACCAGAAGGTATTTTATTGGCATCTGGTTCAGAAGTTGCTTTAGCTATTGAAGCTCAAAAAGCTTTGAAAGAAAGCGGACAAGATGTTTCAGTTGTTTCGGTCCCAAGTTTTGATCTATTCGAAAAACAAGATCCAGCATACAAAGAAAGTGTTTTACCAAAAGAAATTCGTAAACGTGTGTCTATTGAAATGGGAGCGACATTTGGCTGGGAGCGTTATGTTGGCCTAGATGGAGCTACAATAGGTATCGATAAATATGGTGCAAGTGCACCCGGAGCAACCGTTATTAAAAATTATGGTTTTACAGTCGAAAATGTCGTAGAAACATTTAATAACTTATAAAATAGGGCCCTGTAAGTTGAAATTTTTACTTACAGGGCTTTCTTTTGTTTATATTTGTCATGAATTATGACTTTTTAGTGTAAGAAATAGAATTTTAGTTTATTTTTTTACTATTATTTAGTACAATTAAGTCTTGAGAGGTTTGAAAGGAGTGAATAAAAAATGAATTTAGGTCTTGCTATTTTTTTAATTATTTTAGCTTTGGTTGGTGGAGCTGTCGGTGGATTCTTCATCGCTAGAAGATACATGATGGATTATTTCAAAAAAAATCCACCTGTTGACGAAAATATGTTGCGTATGTTAATGATGCAAATGGGACAAAAACCATCAGAGAAGAAAATTAAACAAATGATGTCGTCAATGAAAACACAAACGACAAAAACGAATAAAAAAAAATAAGCGTACATCAAAGCTTATGATAAAAAATTGTGAGCAGGTGATTATCTGCTCGCAATTTTTTGGTTAAATAGGAGCAATCAAAGAAGTGGGGAAAAGATAAAAAAAGATCAAAAATCAGCTTTTTTAAAACAATAGATGAAAGCGCTTGTTAATGAAGACACAGCTATAAGGACTGCAGATGTAGTGTTAGCTGGAAATTGTCCTTGATTGCTTTAATTCAATTGTTATATCTCTTGTTTTAGATTTTAAGCTGTGCCAACAGTCCAAAAGAAAATAAGTGGCAATTTTAGTATAAATGATCGAGGCCAATGGAGTATCTTAGAGTTAAAGGATTTAGTAATAAAAAAACAATCCGAAAATTGATATCCACTATGACAGGCGTGGATTATAAAATAAACGTCTCAATTAATAAAAAGAAAGCAAAAGTCGCTAACGACTTTTGCTTTCTTTTTATTTCATATTAGGGTAATCGTACTTAAATGAAGGATCTATTTCTAAATCTAATTGATCAAAGGCTTGTTGAATCTGTTTGTCGATCAAAGCTAAATTTTCTTTTGAAAGTTTAATTTTAGGATCTATATTGATTGGATCACCAAAACGAATCGTTACTTTTTTTCGTTTTAAAATTCCGCCTAACTTCGTAGGTCCTTGATAAACGGCTGGAACGATCGGAACACCGCTTAATTTAGCAATCGTGGCTGCTCCACCTTTTATTTCGTTAGAATGTCTTGTTCCAGTTGGAAAAATCATTAAACTTAAATGTCCGTTCTTCAGGATTTTAACAGGTGTTTTAATAGCACTGGGTCCTGGATTAGCACGATCTACCGGAAAGGCGTTTGCATGTCTAATGAACCAACTTAGGATAGGATTTTGGAACAGCTCTTTTTTTGCCATAAATGTAAATTGTTTAGGACTAGCAGCTATAGCTAAATACACAGGGTCGATCCAAGTTCTATGCGGTGCTACTAAGATATAAGATGTATCAGTTGGCAGCTTGTTACGATTTTCGTAATGTGCATTGCCATTTAAAATAGCTAATAAAAAGCGTAAAGTACCACGTAAAATTTTATAAAACAAATTCATTCAACCTCTCATTAGTTCGTTTTTCTGGAGCATTTTTATAATAATAGTATGATTCATATCTGGTATTTTAGCAAGTTATTTCTGATCTATCAAATACAGAAAAGAAATAAGGAGAAAACTTGCAGGAATGAAACGACATAATCGATTAGGTTTAAAAGAAAAATTTTCTTTTTTAGCTATAATGACGTACAATAGAGAGATAGAAAAAAACGTGCTTTTAAAAAAAAAAATTATAAAAAGCAAGAAAGTAGGGGAATGTTGAATGAAATGGAGTATACCAGAACGCGTTATTGAGCAAGGAAGAGAATATGTTGCAGAAAAACGCGTCCTTTCAGTCAACTCATTTTTAGATAAGAAAATATGGTCTGCCGAAGTTATGGGGAGTGATATTTTTCATGTTGAATTAGATGGTTCTACAAAAGAAGATGATTTTTGTGAATGTCTTTATTGGAAAAATCACGGATACTGTAAACATACAGTTGCTGTTGAGTTGGAGTTGAGAGATAGAAAAATTAGTCGGGTCATGACAGCTGAAAATGCTAAACAAGTTGCTGTTGATTCTCCAAATCCAGGCCAGGAACTAACGGAATCATTTACTCGTATATTTTTGAATGAAAACAGAAAAAAAACGACTGTTTCTAAACAAAAACAGTCATTGAAATTAGAATACAGAGTTGAAATCAAACCAATGACTACAGCGCTCATAAGATCTTCATTTGACGTGTTTGCTCTTAGTCTTAAAGCCGGAATAGATAAGATGTATATCGTAAAAGATTTACCTTTATTTTTAGAAAGCTTTATCAAAAAAGAAACTATTGAGTTGAAATCGGGTCAAGAAATCAATTTTAAAGATATTTCTATTGAACAAGAAGACAGTGAGATTCTGGCAGATTTGTATAAGCAACATAGATCTATCCAATTGATTTCTGGAGAGCATAAAGATGCAAAATCTCTGTTAACAAATAACCGCTATTTGGTCCTAATGACTGCTTTAGCAGAAGAAACTATCCAAAAGCTGCAAGATAGTGGAAATTTACAATTTGCTGCAAAAACAATCACTTATAAGTCAATGATGTTTGTAGAAGAAAAAATGCCTTTTTCTTTTGATATCTCACAAAAAAGCGGCACTGTCACTTTATCTATAACCAGTTTAGCAGATAGTCATTTGAAAGAATACGATTGGTTTGTTTCTGACAATATCGTTTTTAAACCTTCTCTAGAACAGATGCGTGCATATCGTCCGCTGCAACAATTTTTGCAACGGTATGATGGTGATAACATCACCATAGAATCTGCTGACATGCCTGATTTCACTGCGTATGTTATGCCATTGCTTGTGAAAATAGGGAACGTCTCTATTGATGATCAATTGAAAGAATCTTTTGTACAAGAACCCTTACTAACATCTGTTTATTTTGAGTACCATGATGAGGCAGTACACGCCACTGTTGAGTTCAATTATAAATATATGATCCTATCTACAGATCCTTCTAAAAATCAGCTGCCAGAAGAAGGCGTTCAAATTATTAGAGACAGTGAAAAAGAAATGAAAATCATTAATCAACTAACTGGATTTGATTACCACCGAACAGAAACTAATTATACTAAACGAATGGTTCGGGATGATGAATTTTATGCATTATTTACGAAAGAAATTCCAACCTTAGAGTTAGATGCTACGGTTTATGTGGATGACTTGTTAGATAGTATGTTCTTAAACCAGATAGATCCAGAAACGATCATTGATGTGCAAAAGGAAGGGTCTTTTTTAGATGTCCGTTTTGATATCAAAGGAATCACTCCTGAAGAAGTAGATGATGTATTAAAAAGCTTAATGGAAAAAAAAGCTTTTCATAAATTTGATAATGGGACTATTCTTTCATTAGAATCAGAAAGTTTTAAACAGGTTAGTGATGTATTAAACGAATTGAGAGTTACTAAAAAATTTCAAAATGGTGGGATTCAATTACCGAGCTATCGAGGACTTGAGCTAAATGAAAAATTTTCAATGGATGAAAAAACAAAAGGTACGGTTTCAAAAAAATTTAAAAATTTGATCCATGATTTGAATTTTCCAGAAGAGTTTGAAGCCGATGTTCCTAAGTCGTTGAATGCAGAGTTGAGACTTTATCAAAAAACTGGATTTCAATGGTTGAAAATGCTATCTAAATATGGATTTGGCGGCATTCTAGCAGATGATATGGGGCTTGGAAAAACGATTCAGGTGATTACTTATATGTTATCTGAAATTGAGGAAAAAGGGCAAAATGATCCTTTCCTTATCGTTGCTCCAGCTTCGTTGATTTATAATTGGCATTATGAAATTGAAAAGTTTGCACCATCTATTGAAAGTATCGTTATTTCAGGTACAGCAGAAGAAAGAATGCAATTAATTGAAAATGTTAAACCAAATCAGGTTTTGATCACATCATATCCTAGTTTTAGACAAGATGTCATCCACTATAAGCGATTTGCTTTTAGTACATTGATTTTAGATGAATCGCAAATGGTTAAAAATCATAATACCAAGACTTCCCAGGCGTTAAGAGACCTAACTATTAAAAAGCGATTTGCTTTGAGCGGAACACCTATAGAAAATAAAATAGAAGAATTATGGGCTATTTTTCAATTGATCATGCCTGGATTTTTCCCTTCAGTCAAAAAATTTAAAACACTGCCAAATGAACAAATCGCTAAAATGATTCGTCCATTTGTATTGAGACGAATCAAGAAAGATGTTTTAAAAGAATTGCCTGATAAAATTGAAACTAACTTGTACAGTCAAATGACTAAAGAACAAAAAACAGTCTATCTTGCTTACTTACAAAGGATTCAAGAAAGTGTAAACAGCATGAATGGAGCAGAATTTAAAAAGAATAGAATCGAAATTTTGGCTGGTTTAACTCGTTTAAGACAAATTTGTTGTGATCCTAAATTATTTATTGATGATTATGAAGGCGACTCTGGAAAACTTGAACAGCTAAAAGAAACGGTCCAGACTGCGAGAGAAAATGGCAGACGTATTTTGATCTTTTCTCAGTTTACTTCGATGCTTGCAATCATCGAGAAAGAATTAGCTGAACAAAAAGTTGAAACATTCTATTTGAGCGGTCAAACAAAACCAAAAGAACGCATTGAAATGGTCAATCGATTCAATGCAGGAGAAAAAGATGTCTTTCTTATCTCACTTAAGGCTGGTGGCACAGGTTTAAATCTTACAGGTGCGGATATGGTCATTCTTTACGATCTATGGTGGAATCCGGCAGTTGAAGAACAAGCAGCAGGAAGAGCTCATAGGATCGGACAGAAAAAAGTTGTCCAAGTTTTACGGTTAATTGCTGAAGGAACAATTGAAGAGAAAATCGATCAATTACAGCAAGAGAAAAAAGCATTGTTTGATCAGATCATTACTGAAGATGGCTCTATTCAAAAAGAGGCAAGTCAATTATCAGAAGATGATATTCGTGAAATATTGAATATTGGAATGTAATAAGAAATAAAAAACGAAGGTTAGGCTTGATATTTTTAAATATATGGTATACAATTATTCACAGTGCTAATAGCACTAAAAATTATTTCACACTTCAAAGGATGTAAAGGACGGTGCTTGATCAATCAAGTCTCCTTACAGTTGAATTTGAAGGAGGAAAATAAAAAACCAATGGAGGAAATATATCATGGCAGTAATTTCAATGAAACAATTGCTTGAAGCAGGAGTACATTTTGGTCACCAAACACGTCGTTGGAACCCAAAAATGAAACGTTATATCTTTACAGAAAGAAATGGTATCTATATCATCGACTTACAAAAAACAGTTAAGTTAGCTGATACAGCATACAACTACATGAAAGAAGTATCTGAAAATGGCGGAATCGCTTTATTCGTTGGTACTAAAAAACAAGCACAAGAAGCTATCAAAGATGAAGCAACTCGTGCTGGACAATACTTTGTAAACCACCGTTGGTTAGGTGGAACATTGACAAACTGGGATACTATCCAAAAACGTATCAAACGTTTGAAAGCAATCAATAAAATGGAAGAAGACGGAACTTTTGATGTCCTTCCTAAAAAAGAAGTAGGGATCTTGATCAAACAACGTGACCGTCTTGAAAAATTCTTAGGTGGTATCCAAGATATGCCAAGAATTCCAGATGTAATGTTCGTTGTTGACCCTCGCAAAGAACGTATCGCAATCCAAGAAGCACACAAATTAAACATTCCAGTAGTAGCAATGGTTGATACTAACTGTGATCCAGATGAAATCGATGTTATCATCCCATCAAACGATGACGCTATCCGCGCTGTTAAATTGATTACTTCAAAAATGGCTGATGCTATGATCGAAGGAAATCAAGGTGAAGATGAAGTTGTTGAAGAAACATTCACACCTGAAGCACCTGTAGCTTCTGAAACTGCTTCAATTGAAGAAATTGTTGAAGCTGTTGAAGGAAAAAACGCTGAATAATTAAATTAGCAACACTATACAAGGCTGTCTCGAGTAGGGAGAAGTGAAAAGCGACTTTTTGCGAAGCGGCGTCATTTCTTTCTTGACGGGTCAGTCTTTTTTTGTGAAATTTTATCTAAAAAAGAATAATGTAATTTATTAGGAGGAAATATAGAATGGCAAAAGTATCAGCTCAACTAGTTAAACAATTACGCGACATGACTGGCGTAGGAATGATGGACGCTAAAAAGGCATTAGTTGCTGTTGATGGAGACATCGACGCTGCAGTAGATCATTTAAGAGAAACAGGAGTAGCAAAAGCTGCTAAAAAAGCTGACCGTATTGCTGCTGAAGGTCTAGCTGGCGTATACGTAAACGGAAATGTTGGTTCTATTACAGAAATCAACTCAGAAACTGACTTTGTTTCTAAGAATGTACAATTCCAAAAATTAGTTAAAGATGTAACTGAAGCAGTTGCTGAAGGAAATCCAGAAACAGTTGAAGACGTTAAATCTCTTAAAGCAGGAGACGGTACGGTAGAAACTGAAATATTAGCAGCAGTAACTAAAATCGGTGAAAAAATCGAATTACGTCGTTTTTCACGTGTTGAAAAAACTGACGCAGACGCTTTTGGAGCTTACATCCACATGGGCGGACGCATTGCTGTATTAGTCGTTCTGGAAGGAACAACTGATGAAGATGCTGCTCGTGATGTTGCTATGCATATTGCAGCTAGCAATCCAAGATACGTTTCTAGTGATCAAGTTTCTCAAGAAGAAATCGACCATGAAACAAAAATCTTAACTGAACAAGCTTTAAATGAAGGTAAACCAGCTAATATTGTTGAAAAAATGATCAAAGGCCGTATGAACAAATATTTAGCAGAAATTAGTTTAGTAGATCAACCATTTGTTAAAGATCCAGATCAAACAGTTGGTCAATATATTGAATCAAAAGGCGCTGTAGTTAAATCGTTTGTACGTTTTGAAGTTGGCGAAGGAATTGAAAAACGAGAAGAAAACTTTGCTGAAGAAGTTATGAATCAAGTTAAAAAATAGAAGATTCATAGAAAAAGGAACGCAACAATTGCGTTCCTTTTTTTCTAGCGATTTTATTGGTTCTACGTTAAATGGTATGGATACTTCAAAATGAAATTTCTTCTGGGATGATCAGGTTTGTTTGCCTAGAGCACTTTCTTTAAAGTTGTAATCAACCCTATTCTTCAAAAAAATTGGGTGAGTAATTGGATCAAAACTATCAGCACTAAAAATTATAGACCCTTTTTATTAGAATCGGTCAGTTTTGAAAGCTAATTAATTGGTGAGATAGATGTGCAGTCCAGAAAGATTTCCACTTAGCAATTTCAATTAATAGAACCAGTACAAGGTCTATCTTTTAATGAAGTTTTCGTCAGAGTATGGTAAAATAATAAAAGTGAATGAGCCAATGGAGGGAAATTTAAATGATTGAACCAAAGTATAAACGTATTGTTTTAAAACTAAGTGGTGAAGCCCTAGCAGGTGACACAGGATTTGGAATAAAACCACCAACAATAAAAGAAATTTGTCGAGAAATTAAAGAAGTAAAAGAATTAGGTGTAGAAATTGCTATTGTTGTCGGAGGCGGAAATATTTGGCGCGGTCAAATTGGTTCTGAAATGGGTATGGAACGAGCACAAGCAGACTACATGGGTATGCTAGCTACAGTGATCAATGCTTTGGCATTACAAGATTGTCTTGAAAATGAAGGAGTACCAACGCGAGTACAGACATCAATCGAAATGCGTCAAATCGCTGAACCGTATATCCGTAGAAAAGCAGTGCGTCATTTAGAAAAAGGAAGAGTTGTCATTTTTGCAGGTGGAACGGGAAATCCTTATTTTTCAACAGATACAACATCTGCTTTAAGAGCAGCAGAAATTGATGCTGATGTGATATTAATGGCTAAAAATAATGTTGATGGTATTTATTCAGCAGATCCAAAATTAGATAAAACAGCTACGAAATTTGAAGAATTAACGCATTTAGAAATCATCAATAAAGGTTTGCAAGTGATGGATACGACAGCAAGTTCATTGAGCATGGATAATAATATTCCATTGGTTGTGTTCAATTTAAATGAAACAGGAAATATAAAACGTGTTGCATTAGGTGAAACTATTGGAACAACTGTTAGGGGGAAATAACGATGACAAATACAATTTTACAAACAGCAAAAGAAAAAATGGTTAAAACAGAAGCAGCTTTACAACGTGAATTGGGAATGATTCGTGCAGGCCGTGCCAACGCAGGTCTATTAGACAGAATCAGCGTGGTCTATTATGGAGCGCCTACACCCTTAAAACAATTAGCTCAAATTTCAGTTCCAGAACCTCGTGTTCTAATGATCACACCGTTTGATAAAACATCGATCCCTGATATTGAAAAATCAATTATGCAAAGTGATATCGGAATTAATCCTGCAAATGATGGAAATGTCATTCGCTTAGTAATTCCACAGTTGACTGAAGAACGCCGTAAAGAAATGGCAAAAAAAGTTGGTAAGGAATCTGAAAATGCTAAAGTTTCTGTTCGTAACATTCGTCGCGAAGCTATCGAAGAATTAAAAAAAGCTGAAAAAAATAACGAGATTACTCAAGATGATTTACGTACTCTTGAAGAAGATATACAAAAAATTACTAATGAGAGTGTTAAAAATCTTGATGTTATAGCTACTGAAAAAGAAAAAGAATTATTAGACGTATAATTAAAGGATAAGCAAGTAAAGGATCGGGGCCTATTGTTCTGATCCTTTTTTTGTATTTTTGACTGACTATGCAATAGGATAGTTTGAAAATAAATTAAATTTTTTTATTTGGATCTTTATAACATAGAAGAGCGCTAAGGAGAAAAAGGACAGTTAAAAAGGGTTACTGCCCTTAGATGAGGAGACAATAACCCTTTTCTTATAAAAATCCTTGATTAAGCTTCTTCTTTATTTTCACCCATTAATAAACTAGTTAATTTGGTTACTACAGCAGAAATAATTAAACCGACGATAAACTTTTTGATCATTCTTTTCATTTTTAGTGTCCCCCTTAAATAGCTAGCTACGCACAATTTATTATAGCATTTTTCGTTTTTCGAGCCTAATAAAAGGCTTCTTTTGATTATAAGTGCTAAACAAAGGAATAAAAAGAAATAGTATAAATAAAGTATGGAAATCAAAATTTGTTTATTTCTTAAATATTTACTAAAAAAGTTGTTTCTTAGTAAATTTGATAGGTTTTTATACCCTTTTTTGCTACAATGAATAATGTTGAATTACGAAGTGGAGGGAAATACTTGAAAGGCTTATTTAATAAAAGAAATCAAAAAATAAAAGAAATGACGACTGTTTCTTTTAACATTGATGAAACGATTCCACAACATATCGCGATTATTATGGATGGAAATGGACGCTGGGCTAAAAATAAATTTATGCCTCGAATTGCTGGTCATAAAGAGGGCATGAATACTGTTAAAAAAGTAACCAAAAGAGCAAGTCAGATTGGTGTTAAAGTATTATCACTTTACGCATTTTCGACTGAAAATTGGAAACGACCAGATGATGAAGTGAATTTTTTAATGCAATTACCCGTTGATTTTTTCGATACTTTTGTACCTGAATTGATGGAGCAGAATATTAAAGTACAAGTCATAGGATTTATAGACCAACTTCCAAAACATACGCAGGAATCAGTCGAACAGGCAATATCTGTTACCGAAAGGAATACCGGTATGGTGTTAAATTTTGCGCTCAATTATGGGGGACGCAGTGAATTGCTTGAAGCTTCAAAAGCTCTTGCAAAAAAAGTTAAAGCAGGAGAAATCGATGTAGAAGACATTACAGAATCTTTATTTGAAGAATCTTTGATGACTTGTGACTTAAAAGAATATCAAAATGTTGATTTGATGATTCGCACAAGTGGTGAAGAACGGATCAGTAATTTTATGTTATGGCAAAATGCTTATAGTGAGTTTTACTTCTCTCAAGTTCTTTGGCCAGACTTTAATGAGCAAGCTTTAGAACAAGCAATAGGGGTTTATCAAAAAAGACACCGACGTTTTGGAGGATTATAATCAAGATAGGGGGAAATAAAAGTGAAACAACGTATTATTACAGCAATTATCGGTCTTATTCTTTTTGTTCCAGTAGTTTATATGGGTTCTTGGATTTTAGAGCTTGTGGTTGCTGTACTGGGAATAATCGCATTATTTGAACTATTTAGAATGAAGGGTAATAAGATTTTTACAGTAGAAGGCATTATTTCGATCATAGCTTTATTGGGGTTATTGTTACCGCAATATGCAGCAATGATTTTACCAGAATATATGGACACTCAAATGATTTTATATCTTTTTGTATTATTATTATTAGTCTGTACCGTATTCTCAAAAAATAATTTTACATTTGATGATGTAGCGGTTTCAGTTCTAGGGATAATGTACATAGGGTTCGGGTTTAGATTCTTGTTATTAACAAGATATTCAGGGTTAGACTTATTATTATTTGTTTTATTTGTTGTCTGGGCAACAGATATTGGAGCTTACTTGATTGGCAGAAAATTGGGTAAACATAAGCTTGCTCCATCAATCAGTCCAAATAAAACTATCGAAGGAGCTGTAGGTGGCGTAGTCATGGCAATGATCGTAGCATTTATTTATTTGACATACTACCCGCAAAATTACAACATAGGATGGATGTTAGCTTTAACTTTCATTCTCTCAATAGCTGGTCAGTTAGGTGACTTAGTTGAATCTGCATTTAAGCGGTATTACGGTGTAAAAGATTCTGGTAATTTGTTGCCAGGACATGGCGGTATTCTAGACCGGTTTGACAGTTTGCTATTTGTATTGCCGGTCATCTATTATTCAGGTCTGATTTAATCTGCATATCGAATGAAAAAGTAGTTATCCTTTATTGCGATGGCTGCTTTTCTCATATAGCCAATAAATCGATAGTATGTGTAAAATAGTTCTCGAGATGATTTTATTTTTTACTAGCAAAATGAAAGAAGGCGTTCTATCATAAATGTATGCTGAGCGGCAAATACATAGATGAAAGAGGCCTTCTTATGGATAGAATTATAACAAAATTATATGAAATAATAAAGGAATCGAGCGATTTAATCGCTACAGAGGAGTCTATACAACTCTATATGTATGAAGTATTCACTGAATTAGTAGGAGATATCTTCACCCATATGAATCAAGTGATCAAAGAACAAAAACAAGGCGAAGGCTGGAAAGTGAAACGAGACGATTGGAAAACCGTTCAGTTTATTTTTGGTCCTGTTCGTTATCGCCGTACCTTAATGGTCGATCAAGAGAGTCAAAATCATTATCCGCTAGATGACTGGTTAGGCATTCGAAACTACCAACGCCATAGTCCACTCGTAGAAGTGAAAGTAGCAGAACTAGCTAGTAAGTGTACCTACCGGGACACCGCTGAATTATTGAAAGAATGGACGGCAGTCACTATTAGTCACCAAACAGTCGGCAGTCTTCTTAAACGAGTTGGAGGAGCACAAGCACGTGAAGATGAAGAAATGGTAGTAGAACTAGACGAAGCCGTCGAGTTGCCAGAAGGTAAAAAAGTGGACTATTTTTACGCCGAGGCTGATGGCATTTTTGTTCGTGGGACGGAAAAGAGAAAAAGCTTAGAAGTTCGTCATGCGCTACTTTACGAAGGCTGGGAGAAAAATGGAAAGAGAGTCTCCTTAAAGGAGCCTAAAGCGATCATGACGACTAAAAAAACGGCTGGTTTTTGGGCAGAAGTTCAAGCCTTTACTGCGAGTCATTATGCGTTACAACAAGCTCAAGTCATTACCAATAGTGACGGTGGACAAGGCTATACCGCAGACAAATTTCAAGAAGCCTTTTCTCAGTCGAACTATCCTGTAGTCAATCAGTTAGACTCTTATCACATCTTCCAAGGCTTAAATCGCGCGTTTGGTTCACAGACTAGCCTCTTTAAACAGAAGGTCAATCAAGCTTTAAAAACACATGATTTAAATGAGTTAACAATCTGGTTGGATACTTATGAAAGCACACTAGACGAGACACCAGCAGTGGAAAAACTGACTACCTTTAGAACATACGTATTACGGAATTGGGATCGAATTTTCGATTGGCGTGAAAAAGTAGAACAGGTTCCGCAGGACGCAAGAGGTTTAGGCGCAATGGAGTCGAATCAGCGGCATATTTCTTTTCGGATGAAAAAGCGTGGGATGCATTGGAGCGAAGAAGGCTGTGAAGCCATGGTAAAGGTAAAACAAGGCATCTTAAATCACACGTTACGTGACGCCTATCTTCACCAACAAAATAGGAGTACGAGACAACAACGCAAGCTGAAACAAACGGTTCGTTTATCGTCGCTATTGCATCAGAAGACACGTCAGTCGGTTGGTGCAAAGGATGGGACAATGCCGTTGTATGCTTCTCATTCATCAGCAATGGGGAAACTCATAAAAAGTTTTCGTTAATTCCCTTCTGTTTGGGGAAGGTTCCTTGTTTTAGGAACCTTCTCCAAACGGATGGGCCAGCAAACGGCGGAGCCGTGCGGTAGTAGACGAGTGTACAAAAGTAGAACGCCTAAACTAGCAGGATAATAGGACGACCGAGAAAAACTTGACACAGACAAATCGATAAGTCGATTGGTCATTACACTTAAATTATGATAGAATTAAACTTGTTTTATATACAAGATCGATCATAAAAAATTAAAAGAGATTTTTAGAATCAGTTCTTTAAAAGCAAACAAAGGAGAGAGTATATGATCACTACTATTATTACCTTTATTATAGTGTTTAGTATCTTAGTAATTTTCCATGAATTTGGACATTATTATTTTGCAAAAAAAGCAGGCATCTTAGTTAGAGAATTTGCGATTGGATTTGGTCCGAAAATATTTTCTTATCGAAAAGGGGAAACGACATTTACTATTCGTATCTTACCTATAGGCGGATACGTTCGCATGGCTGGATATGAAGAAGAAGCAGACATTAAACCGGGTACACCTATTGGTTTGCTTTTAAATGAAATGAATGAAGTGACTTTAATTAATAATTATAAGAAAAAGCAATTATTAAATGCAGTCCCAATGGAAATCAGTTCAATTGATTTAGAAAATAAATTATATGTTGAAGGCTATATAGCTGGAGATGAAACCAATCTAGTTCGCTATCCAGTATTAAGAAATGCAATGATTATTGAAGAGGATGGAACAGAAGTCCAAATTGCACCGCTTGATGTTCAATTTCAATCGGCTAGTCTGCCTAAAAGAATGATGACAAACTTTGCTGGACCAATGAACAACATTATTCTAGCGATAGTTGCCTTCATTGTACTTGCCTTCTTACAAGGTGGGGTAGTCAGCCAAGAAAATACTTTGGGTACGATCATGCCAGATAGTGTTGCAGAAGAAGCTGGTTTAAAAGCAGGCGATCGAGTGGTTCAAATTGATGATGAAAAAGTTACCAGCTGGTTTGAAATGGTAGAAATCGTTCGAGTCAATCCAGAGACTGAATTGACTTTTCACATTGAATCAACTGAGGGTACTGAAAAATTAGTGCCGATAACCCCTGTCGCTAATGAAGCAGCTGATGGAACAGAAGTCGGTCAGATCGGTGTCCAAGCTGCATTGAAAACTTCATTATGGGATAAAATCAGTTTTGGTTTTTCTCAAACTTGGTTTTTAATGATCCAATTATTTACAATACTCGGTTCGATGTTTACAAAAGGCTTTTCAATTGATATGTTTGGCGGTCCAGTTGCTATCTATGCAGCAACAGAATCAGTTGTTCAAGTGGGTCTAATAGCAATAGTCAATTGGTTAGCAGTATTAAGTGTTAATTTAGGAATCGTAAACATGCTGCCTATTCCAGGTCTTGATGGTGGAAAACTGCTGTTAAATATCGTAGAAGGCATCCGGAGAAAGCCTTTAAGCGAAGAAAAAGAAGGCATCATCACTTTGATCGGTATCGGTTTACTATTATTGTTGATGGTATTAGTTACATGGAATGATATCCAAACATATTTTTTTAATTAAGCATAAAAACTATTAGGTAAAGATGAATTTAACGTATCAAAAAGGAGATAGCAAATAATGAAACAATCAAAAGTATTTATCCCAACTCTAAGAGATGTACCTAATGAGGCAGAGGTTTTAAGCCATAAAATGTTATTAAGAGCTGGATATATCAGACAAATTTCAAGTGGTGTATACAGCTATTTGCCATTAGCAACTCGCGTGATAGAAAAAATAAAAACTATTATGCGTGAAGAATTCGAAAAAATCGACGCTGTTGAGATGTTGATGCCTTCTCTTTTACCTCGTGAATTATGGGAAGAGTCAGGACGTTACGAAACATATGGCGAAGACTTGATGAAATTACAAGATCGTCATGGTCGCGACTATCTCTTAGGACCTACTCATGAAGAAGCCTTCACAACTTTGATACGTGATGAAATCACATCATACAAACGTTTGCCGCTCTCTTTGTATCAAATCCAAACAAAGTTTCGTGATGAAAAACGTCCTCGTTCTGGATTGCTAAGAGGCAGAGAATTTATTATGAAAGATGCGTATTCTTTTCATGATAGTTTCGAAAGTCTAGATGAAACCTACCAAGAATTCGAAAAAGCTTATACGAGAATATTTGAACGTTGTGGTCTGGATTTCAGAAATATTATTGGAGATGCAGGCGCAATGGGCGGAAGCAATTCTAAAGAATTTATGGCACTATCAGACATTGGAGAAGACACTATCGTCTACTCAGATTCAAGTGACTATTCAGCTAACTTAGAAATGGCTACCAGTCTCCATATGCGTAAAAAATCACTCGAAAATGAAAAAGGATTGGAAAAAGTTGAAACACCGAATAGTAAAACAATTTCTGAAGTTTCAGCATTCCTAGAAGTTGAGCCAGAAAAAGTGCTGAAGAGCTTATTATTTATTGCAGATGAAAAACCTGTTTTAGTTATTGTTCGAGGTGATCATGAAGTAAATGAGGTCAAGTTAAAAAATCATCTTGATACAACCTTTTTAGAATTGGCAACGGAAGAAGAAACGGTAAACTATTTAGGCGTAAATACTGGTTCGATAGGACCGGTTGGGATCAGTGAAGAGTTCAGGGTCATTGCAGATGTTTTTGTCCAAGATATGGTGAATGCTGTTGCTGGAGCTAACGAAAATGGCCAACACTACTTAAATGTAAACTTAGAACGTGATTCACATGTTGAAGCATATGTTGATTTACGATTTGTTCAAGAGGGCGAACTATCTCCTGATGGACAAGGGGTATTGAAATTTGCAAAAGGGATCGAAATTGGTCATATTTTTAAATTAGGAACACGTTATTCTGAAGCGATGAACGCTACAGTTTTAAACAATAACGGACGTTCTATTCCAGTAGTTATGGGTTGTTATGGAATTGGTGTCAGCCGTTTACTGTCAGCTATCACAGAGCAGCAGTCTAATGAGGAAGGTCTGAATTGGCCAAGACATCTCTCACCATATGAACTTCATTTGATCCCTATCAATATGAAAGCAGAAGATCAAGTTAGTTTATCAAATGAATTATATGATTCTTTACAAAATGCTGGGTTTTCTGTTTTACTTGACGACCGTAATGAACGAGCAGGTGTGAAATTCAAAGATTCAGATCTAATTGGATTGCCTATCCGTATAACAGTAGGTAAAAAAGCTCAAGAAAATATCGTTGAATTAAAGCTCAAAAAAACCGGAGAAGCTTTAGAGGTACGTACAGACGAATTAATCGATACGTTAAATATCCTGCTAAGTTCTATCTAATAGCATAAAAATATTACTGTGAAAGGAGTTCAAACAAGTACGTTTATACACTTGTCTGCACTCCTTTTGCAATTGTTTATTCTATTGATGATTGTGTTTCTTTAATTGTACCTTAGCAAGTGAAAGGAGTTTCTCATGAGTTTAAACCAAGAAGAATTATTTCAAAAATTATTAGAACAAGTAGGCTTACAGCATGAAGAACGCTATAAATCTTATTTTTCTCAAGCAAAAATCTTAAAAGTTACCGTTCATAAATTGTCAAAATCTTGGAATTTCCATTTGCAATTTCAAGATATTTTACCTTTTGAAATATATCAAAACCTTTCAGAAAAAATGCAATTGGCTTTTCATTCAATTGCAAGTGTCCAAGTAACTATTGATACGTTACAGCCAGTGCTGACGATTGAAAAATTGGAACATTACTGGTCAGCTGCAGTAAAGTTAAGCGAAGTTTCTTCACCAATCTGCGACAGACCGTTCAGAGAGCAGTTTCCGCTTTTAAACGGGAAAAAAATTCAATTCCATGTTGAAAATGAAGTTGTAAAAAGTCATTTGATGAATCAATATCTTCCCCCTGTTGAAGAAGCTTATGCTTCTTTAGGATTTCCAAAATTTAAAATCGAACCGGTTATTGATGAAGAAGCACATTTGAAAAAGATAGCAGAATTCCAAGCGAAAAAAGAAGAATCTGAAACACTTTTGGCGATTCGCGCGAATGAAAATATCCAAAAAGCCGAACAAGAAAAAAAACAAAATAAAAATCAAGTTCAAGCTCATAAAGGACAAGTCGTTTTAGGGCGGAAAATCACAGCAAAAGAAGAAATCAAATTGATGGATCAAATTATCGAAGAAGAACGCCGCGTAACCATAGAAGGCTATGTATTTGATGTCGAAGTGCGTGTATTAAGATCTGAAAGACAGTTGCTGATCCTGAAAATGACTGACTATACGTCTTCTTTTTCAGTGAAGAAATTCTCGAATACTCCTGAAGACGAAGCCGCATTTGCAGCAATCAAGAAGGGGATGTGGATCCGAGCAAGAGGAAGCGTCCAAGAAGATAACTTTATGCGGGATTTAGTGTTGAATGCTCAAGATATTACTGAATGGGAGCATGAAACGCGTAAAGATACAGCCCCAGAAGACAATAAACGTGTAGAGCTGCATTTGCACAGCAACATGAGCCAAATGGATGCAATCGATACTGTTACAGATTTGGTTGATCAAGCAGCTAAATGGGGACATAAGGCTGTTGCGATAACCGATCATTTTGGTGCTCAATCTTTTCCAGATGCTTTTCATGCAGGCCAAAAAAACGGAGTGAAAATTCTTTATGGAATAGAAGCCAATATTGTTGATGACGGCGTGCCTATTGCATATAATGCTGAGCATATTGAATTGACTGACGCTACATACGTTATTTTTGACGTAGAAACGACCGGTCTTTCAGCTGTATACAACACCATTATTGAGTTATCTGCGGTTAAAATGCATAAAGGGAATGTCATTGAATCATTCGAGCAATTTATTGATCCTGGACATCCATTATCACAAACTACGATCAATTTAACCGGTATTACCGATGAAATGGTCCATGGTTCAAAATCTGAAGAAGAAGTTTTGAACTTGTTTAAGGCCTTTGCTGGAGATTTAATTTTAGTTGCTCATAATGCTAGTTTTGATATGGGATTTCTAAATACGAGTAATGCTAAATACGATATACCTGATGCTGTAAATCCAGTAATCGATACGTTAGAGCTGTCACGTTTTTTACATCCGCAATTTAAAGGTCATCGTTTGAACACATTAGCAAAAAAATATGGTATTACTTTAGAACAACACCATCGCGCTATTTATGATGCTGAAACGACTGGACAATTATGCTGGCTTTTTCTAAAAGAGGCTAGAGAAGAGCATGACATGTTTTATCATGATCAATTAAATGATCATATTGGAGAAGGCGATACCTATAAACGGGCTCGGCCATTTCATGCAACTATTATTGCAACCTCTCAAGCAGGGTTGAAAAATCTTTTTAAATTGATTTCTTCATCCATGGTCGACTACTTCTTTCGAACGGCACGATTGCCGCGTTCTGAATTGAACAAACTACGAGAAGGCTTAATTATCGGTACAGCTTGTAGTCAAGGAGAAGTTTTTGAAGCCATGATGCAAAAAGGATACGATGAAGCAAAAAATAAAGCAAAATTTTATGATTACATTGAAGTTATGCCAAAAGAAGTTTATGCTCCTTTGATCGAAAAAGAATTGGTGAAAGATGAATCAGATTTGGAAGAAATTATTCGTAATCTCGTTAAAATTGGTGAGGAACTAAATATTCCAGTAGTTGCAACGGGAAATGTACATTATTTGAATCCTGAAGACCGTATTTATCGTAAAATATTGATCAATTCTCAAGGTGGAGCCAATCCTCTGAACCGTTCTGAACTGCCTGAAGTCCATTTTAGAACAACAACGGAGATGTTAGAGACTTTCTCATTTTTAGGAGAAGAAACAGCACAGCAAATCGTTGTCAAAAATACACATAAAATTGCAGATATGGTGGATGAGTCTATCACACCAATAAAAACGGATCTTTACACTCCAAAAATTGAGGGCTCAGAAGATGAAATACGTCAATTGAGTTATGATGAAGCGCATCGATTATATGGCAATCCATTACCGGAAATCATTGAAAAAAGAATCGAAAAAGAACTGAATAGTATCATCGGAAATGGCTTCTCGGTTATTTACTTGATTTCGCAAAAATTGGTTCATAAAAGTATGTCAGATGGCTATTTGGTGGGTTCTCGGGGTTCTGTAGGATCTAGTTTTGTTGCAACAATGACTGGTATCACAGAAGTAAATCCAATGCCGCCGCACTATAGTTGTCCTAATTGTCAGTATTCCGAGTTTTTTACAGACGGTTCAGTAGGTTCGGGATATGATCTTCCAGATAAAAATTGCCCAGCATGTGAAGCTCGTCTGCACAAAGATGGACATGATATCCCATTTGAAACATTCTTAGGATTTTATGGAGATAAAGTACCAGATATTGATTTAAATTTTTCAGGCGATTATCAATCGAAAGCACATAATTACACGAAGGAACTGTTTGGTGAAGAATATGTATTTCGTGCTGGAACAATTGGTACTGTGGCTGACAGAACGGCATTCGGTTATGTAAAAGGATATGAACGAGATAACAATTTAACCTTACGCGCTGCAGAAATCGACCGTTTAGCAAAAGGATTTACAGGAGTTAAAAGAACTACTGGCCAGCATCCCGGAGGTATTATCGTTATCCCAGATTATATGGATGTATATGACTTTACACCAATTCAATTTCCAGCTGATGCACAAGATTCAGAATGGAAAACAACGCATTTTGATTTCCATTCTATTCACGATAATGTCTTGAAATTAGATATACTTGGTCATGATGATCCAACGGTTATCCGAATGTTGCAAGATTTATCTGGGATCGATCCTAAAACTATTCCTACTGATGATCCGGAAGTAATGAAAATTTTTGGTGGGACTGAAGTTCTTGGAGTAACTCCGGAACAAATCCAATCGAAAACAGGTACGCTAGGTATTCCAGAATTTGGTACACGTTTTGTTAGAGGAATGTTAGAAGAAACGTTGCCGACAACATTTGCTGAATTGCTGCAAATATCTGGATTATCACATGGAACGGATGTATGGTTAGGAAATGCGGAAGAGTTGATCCGAATGAATGATATCCCTTTGTCAGAAGTTATCGGTTGTCGTGATGATATTATGGTTTATCTGATCCATAATGGGTTAGAAGATGGTTTAGCTTTCAAAATAATGGAATCCGTTCGTAAAGGAAAAGGAATTCCTGATGATTGGCAAAAAGCTATGCGAGATGAAAATATTCCCGAGTGGTATATCGAATCTTGTTTGAAAATCAAGTATATGTTTCCTAAAGCCCATGCTGCAGCTTATGTTCTAATGGCTTTACGTGTAGCTTATTACAAAGTCCATTTTCCAATACTTTATTATGCTGCCTATTTCTCTGTACGTGCAGATGATTTTGATTTAGTGGCTATGGCAAAAGGGAAAGATAGCATAAAAGAAAAAATGAAAGAAATCACTGATAAAGGGCTAGATGCTTCAACTAAAGAAAAGAATCTTTTAACTGTTTTGGAATTAAGTAATGAAATGGTTGAACGGGGATTTAATTTTAAAATGGTAGATTTAACAAAATCAGATGCATCTGATTTTGTTATTGAAGGCAATTCGCTGATTGCACCGTTAAGGGCCGTACCAAGTTTAGGAGCCAACGTTGCTAAACAAATTATTGAAGCAAGAAAAGATAAACCGTTCCTTTCAAAAGAAGATTTAGCTAAAAGAGGCAAAGTTTCTAAAACAGTTATTGAGTATTTAAATGAGAACGGAGTATTAAAGGGATTGCCTGATGAAAATCAATTGTCATTATTTGATCTCTTCTAATGATCCACTCTCGATCCATCTGGATCAGAATATTTTTCTAGTTGAAAATCAACTAGAAAGACTTACTTGATAGTGTTTTGTTGCTTATTACTTGATTTTATGGTATCATTTATTTGGATTTAGATATTCTGTTGAGAGTGAGCGGTAACGCTCACTCTTTTTCGGCAGTAAGTTAGAAAACTAACTATAAGGAGGCGAAAAAGTTGAGTAATGTTGTAGAAGCAATAACTGAAATCGTGCAACCTATTGTTGAAAGAAATCAGTTTGAATTAGCAGATATAGAGTTCATAAAAGAAGGCAAAAATTGGTTCTTAAGGGTTTATATTGATAAGCCAGAAGGAATTGATTTAGAGGATTGCGCACTAGTTAGTGAACAAATAAGCGAACATATGGATAAAATCAATCCAGATCCTATCCCACAAGCATACTTCTTGGAGGTTTCATCTCCTGGAGCTGAAAGACCATTAAAAAAAGAAGAAGATTATATAAATGCAGTTGGAGAATACATCCATATTTCTTTATATGAACCTGTAGATGGTGAAAAAACATATGAAGGTACATTAAAAGAAATTAATGATGAAACGTTAATATTGACTATTCGCATTAAAACAAGAGTAAAAGATATTGAGTTCAACCGAAAAATAATTGCGAAAGCTAGAAGAGCCATTCAATTTTAATTAAATGATTGTTAGAGATAGGAGAGAAGTGAAAAATGAGCAAAGAAATGTTAAATGCTCTTGATGCTTTAGAACAAGAAAAAGGAATTTCTAAAGAATTCGTTGTTGAAGCGTTAGAGATTGCTTTAATTTCAGCTTACAAAAAAAATTATGGCCAAGCACAAAATGTTGAGGTCGAATTTGATTTAAAAAAAGGAAATATTCATGTTTATTCTGTGAAAGAAGTTGCAGATGTCGTTTATGACTCTCGTCTTGAAGTAGGCATTGAAGAAGCTTTAGAATTAAATAAAGCTTATGAATTAGGTGATAAAATTCGTTTTGAAGTGACACCAAAAGATTTTGGAAGAATTGCCGCTCAAACCGCTAAACAAGTTATCATGCAACGCGTAAGAGAAGCAGAAAGAAATATTATCTACAATGAATTTATTACTTATGAAAATGATATCATGCAAGGTATTGTTGAGCGACAAGATCATCGCTATATCTATGTTAATTTAGGGAAGATCGAAGCTGTTTTATCTAAACAAGAACAAATCCCTAATGAAGTATATAAACCTCATGATCGGATAAAAGTTTACGTGACAAAAGTTGAGAATACGTCAAAAGGACCGCAAATATTTGTTAGCCGTAGTCATCCCGATTTATTGAAACGACTATTTGAACAAGAAGTTCCTGAAATCTATGATGGAGTTGTTGAAATCGTTTCTATTGCTAGAGAAGCTGGAGACCGTGCTAAAGTAGCTGTTCGTTCTAGAGATGAACACATTGATCCAGTTGGAACATGTGTTGGGCCTAAAGGACAACGTGTGCAAGCTATCGTGAATGAGCTGAAAGGTGAAAACATGGATATAGTAGAATGGAATTCTGATCCTGCAACTTATATCGGAAATGCTTTGAATCCTGCTCAAGTTGTCAATGTCACTTTCAACGAAGCTGCTGGCAGCTGTTTGGTAGTTGTTCCAGATTACCAATTATCTCTTGCTATTGGTAAGCGAGGACAAAATGCTCGACTAGCGGCTAAGCTGACCGGATACAAGATCGATATCAAATCTGAAACAGACATGAATGCTATAAATATGGCTAAAGAAGAAGTTGGATTAGAAAAAGATGTTGAGTATTCTAAAGTCATTGAAGCTATTGAAAGTCAAGAGCAAGAAATGGACGAAGAAAAAATCATCGAATCTGTTGAAGATCTAGACACTCAATTTGACGAAATCCTGATTGATGCTGATGTTGAAGAAGGCAATTTAGATCCTGAAGCAACTGAAGAATTGATTGAATTAGCTGAAGAACGAGATAACAAGGAAGACTAACAAGAGGTGAAGATAATGCCGAAACGTAAAATTCCTATGCGGAAATGCGTCATTTCCAATGAAATGAAACCTAAAAAAGACATGATTCGAATTGTTATAAATAAAGAAAATCAAGTAGCTATCGATCCAAGCGGGAAACTGCCAGGACGAGGAGCATATGTTTCAATAGAACCTGAAATCGTGCAATCTGCATGGGACAGGCATGTGCTAGATAAGGTATTAGGGACAACTTTGGATGATATTTTTTATCAAGAACTATTAGATTATGTTACACATCAAAAAGCTAGGATGAGTTTATGATAGAGGAACAAAAGGTATTGAATCTTTTAGGCATGGCAACAAGAGCGGGAAAGCTTACAACTGGAGAAGATTTAAGTATCAAAGAAATCAGAAACCAATCTGCTAAAATCGTGATTGTAGCTACTGATGCAAGTGAAAATACTAAGAAAAAAGTCTCGGATAAGTGCAATTATTATCATATTCCTTTTATAATTCACTTTACGAGAAGTGAATTAAGCCAAGCAATAGGAAAAGAACGAACAATTTGTACCATCACGGATAATGGCTTTGGAAAAAAATTCCGAGAATTATTATCAATTTAATTGGAGGGGAATAACATGGCTAAAAAACGTGTATATGAGTATGCCAAAGAATTAGATGTACCAACTAAAAGTGTTATTAGTAAAGCGAAAGAACTTGGAATTGACTACAACAGCCATATGTCTTCAATGGAAGACAAGCAAGTTGAACAGCTAAATCAAATTTTTGTTTCGAATAAAGAAAGTAACGCAACCTCTAGTAAAAGTATCCAAAAAGAAACAACAGGTACTTCAAGTATAAAAAATCAAAAAGGTGGTAATCCTATAACGAATCCGAAGAATCAATCCAATCAACCAAACCGTCCAGCGGCGAAAGAAAATCAAACTGCAACAAATAAACCGGCTGCAACAAATAAACCAGCAGCAACAAGCAAACCAGCAGCAAGTAAACCAGCAGCAAGTAAACCAGCAGCAAATAAACCAGCAGCAAATAAACCAGCAGCAACAAGCAAACCAGCAGCAAGTAAACCAGCAACAAGTACTCCAGCAGCTCAAACAGGTGCAACAAGCCAGGCGCCACAACGCGCTGCACAAGGGGGCAATAAGAACAAACGCTCAGGTAACAGACCTTTTAACCGTGGAAGTGTAGGAACGCATGGTGGATTTAATAAACGTAAGAGAAAAGGTAAAAAAGGTGAAACTAAACCGGTTGCACCTCCAGTAGCGCGTAAATTCAAAGAATTACCAGAAGTACTTTCTTATACGGATGGTATGACTGTAGCGGATATTTCTAAAAAGATTTACCGTGAACCAGCTGAAATTATCAAAAAACTATTCATGCTAGGTGTCGTAGCAACGTTAAACCAAAGTTTAGGCAAAGAAGCTATTGAATTATTAGCTGAAGAGTATGGAATTAAAGCAGAAGAAAAAATTCAAGTAGACGTTTCTGATTTAGATGTTTATTTTGATCAAGAAGTTGTTGAAGAAAATCTTACAGCTCGTCCACCAGTAGTAACGATCATGGGTCACGTTGACCATGGTAAAACAACACTGTTAGACTCACTTAGAAACACAAAAGTAAGTTTAGGCGAAGCCGGCGGGATCACACAACATATTGGTGCTTATCAAGTTGATGTTGATGGAAAAATCATCACTTTCTTAGATACACCAGGACATGCTGCGTTTACAACAATGCGTGCTCGTGGAGCAGACGTAACAGATATCACGATTATTGTTGTAGCTGCAGATGATGGCGTTATGCCGCAAACAGTTGAAGCTATTAATCATGCTAAGGCTGCAGAAGTTCCAATTATCGTAGCTGTCAACAAAGTTGATAAACCGGATGCAAATCCTGAACGTGTAATGCAAGAATTAACTGAATATGGTTTAGTTCCAGAAAAATGGGGCGGAGATACTATATTCGTTGAAATTTCAGCTTTATTAGGACAAAACTTAGAAGAATTATTAGAAATGATCCTGCTTGTTGCTGAAGTTGAAGATTTAAAAGCAGATCCTAAACGCTTGGCACTTGGTACGGTTATTGAAGCACGTTTAGATAAATCAAAAGGTCCAATTGCAACCTTGCTTGTTCAAGAAGGTACGCTGAATGTAGGAGATCCAATCGTAGTTGGAAATACCTACGGACGTGTCCGTGTAATGGTCAACGAAAATGGTCGTCGTGTAAAACATGCTGGACCTTCTGCTCCAGTTGAAATTACTGGATTGAACACTGCTCCTCAAGCTGGAGATCAGTTTGTTGTCTTTGAAGATGAAAAGACAGCTCGTGCAGCAGGAGAAACACGTGAGAAGAAAGCAATGGCTGAACAACGTTCGGTAACGAATCGTGTAACGATCGATAACTTATTCTCTAGTTTGCAAGAAGGAGAATTAAAAGAAGTAAATGTTATCATAAAAGCAGATGTACAAGGTTCTGCAGAAGCATTATCTTCAAGTTTGCAAAAAATTGATGTAGAAGGCGTACGTGTGAAAATGATTCATACTGCAGTTGGAGCAATTAACGAAAGTGATGTTACTTTAGCAGCAGCAAGTAATGCGATCATTATTGGTTTTAACGTTCGTCCGACTCCACAAGCTAAAGTTCAAGCTGATCAAGAACAAGTTGATATTCGTTTGCACCGTATCATATACAATGCGATCGATGAAATTGAAACAGCTATGAAAGGTCTATTAGACCCTGAATACGAAGAAAAAATAACAGGACAAGCTGTTGTTCGTGAGACATTTACAGTATCTAAAGTAGGTACGATTGCTGGTGGATTCGTTACAGATGGTACTATCAAGCGTAGCAGCGGTATCCGATTGATTCGCGACAATATCGTAATTTTTGAAGGCGAATTGGCAAGTTTGAAACGCTTTAAAGATGACGCTAAAGAAGTGAAAAAAGGTTTTGAATGTGGCTTTATGATCAAAGATTACAACGAAGTTAAAGTGGATGACGTTATTGAAGCTTATGAAATGGTTGAAATTAAACGTAAGTAATACGTAAGAAAGAAGGGTTAAATATGGCAAATCATAGAATTGGCCGTGTTTCACAAGAAATTCAAAAAGAAGTAAATGATATCTTGCAGAAACGCGTGAAAGATCCCCGAGTTGCTAATGTAAATATAACCGATGTACGTGTAACCGGTGATCTTCAACAAGCAACTATTTTCTATAGTATTTTATCTGACAAAGCTAGTGATCGTGAAAGAACACAATTAGGCTTAGATAAGGCTTCTGGATTAGTTAGAAGTGAATTAGGCAAACGTTTGACACTCTACAAAACACCAGAAATAAGTTTTGAGCGAGATGCATCTGTTGAATATGGAAGTCATATCGATGAATTATTGCGTAATTTAAATAAAGACTAATAAAAAATCTCATTTTAAAGGCTCTACGTCAAATGGTGTGGATGAGCTAAATTTAGTTGGAAATAACGTCTTGTTTAAGCAGCGTGAGAGAATCTTCTCGCGCTGCTTTTTTTTGCTTTAAAACTAATCAAAATACGACATCTAAAGTTCTGAAAATTCCGATAACCATAAGCAACCCGTTTGATGACTTTTATTTTATTGATTGACCCTTCTAAAGCACCGTTAGAATAGGGATACATAAAAGTATGTTTTATCCTAGGCAAGTGTTTACGCAGGGTTTTAAGGGCAGTCTGCATAAAAGGAGATAACTCTTTAGGAGAAGCCTTAAGTACAAGGTTTTTAAACCCTTTATAGTCATTTTTTTTAGAATAATAAAGAAGATTTTGATACAAATCATACGTCGCTTTAAGAGTCTCGTCGAGCGTAAGTAGGTAGTCGATGATTTCTGTATTCGGTAAAGGTTTTTTAAAGAGTCGTTGATAGCGGTAATCCTTAAAATTTAAGTCGTCTGAATCCTTTAACAGGAGTTGCCAGTACCTTTTAAATTTTCTGTAATTCTTTAAATCTTCTGAATTAGAGGTATGGAATTGTTTCATTGTTTGAACTCTGGTTTGATTCAACGAGCGTGATATCAACTGAACGATATGGAAACGGTCAATGATCACTTTAGCATTAGGAAAGAGATCTTTAACTAATGTAAAGTAGGCCGCGTTCATGTCTACGACAATCGTTTTTACGTTCATCCTCGTCTTATAGGGATAGCGAAGAAAGTGACGGCGTAAAGCTAGTAGCAGCCGAGTTGGCAAGATATCGATTGGTTCATGTGTGTCTGCATTCGAATAAATAAAGCTCATTTTTCCTTCGACGTTTTTAACGGATTGAAATTCATCGAAAGAGAGGTGTTGCGGCAAGGATTTGAAGGTATTTTTAACAGACTGATTGAGTTGTTTCAAGACTCTGTCTACAGTGGTAGGAGAAACAAAATGCCGTTTAGACAGGTCTTTTATAGAAATAGTGTCGGCTAATTCAACCGCGATAGACTGTTTGACCCGTTTAGCGATGAAGCAACCTTCTTCAATTTCAGGAGAACGTGCAACAAAGGTAACACCGCATGCTCTACAAAGAAACCGCTGCTTCTTTAATCGAATAGACGTTGCATAATGAGTCGAACTGACCCATTTAACCCTAGAGGTTAAATACCCATTCTTTACAATAGAGTAGGCGTGGTTCTTCATCCCACAACACTCACAGTGAGTGGGTTTGTACGTTAAAGTGGCATAGAAAACTTTTGATCTGAACCCTTTGATTCGTTTCTCCTCGCAAAATTTTTCATCAAAAAAGATATTTTTATCTTTTAAATCAAGTGCAGTTCGGATACAATTATTATGAGACATATGAATTTTCCTTTCTAGTGGGTTGTCGTGACTTTATTCTAACTGGAAAATTCATTTGTTTCTATTTTTTTATAAAAAAATAGGTGCGAATGAATTTCTTCATCCACACCAAAAATTATACAGCCATTTTAAACCTCCAAAGGGCAACCCTTTGGAGGTTTTTTTAATTGAAAAATCAAAATACAACAGGGAGAAAAGTCTTTTAAAAATCAAATAGTTATCTGAGGTGGTATAATAAAAGTGAAAGGAGAGCTGAGAACCTAGAGGGAAAAATGCATTGGAAAAACTTACTTAAAAAAATAAAGGGGTGAGTAACATGCGTTTAAAAATTGGATTGGCTAGTCTTCTACTGACACTAATGCTCTTATTCAGTTTAACTTTCGCTTTACCGGTCACTGCTGCCAGCTCTCAATATATAACTAAAGGGAATACAACATCTAAAATGGTCGCTTTTACGTTTGATGATGGTTCAGATGGCAAAAATACTACTAAAATTTTACAGATTTTAAGCGCAAATAAAATCAAAGCTACTTTTTTCATTACTGGTAAAGCAGCAGAAAATCATCCGCAATTGATCAAAAATATTGCTGACCAAGGGCATCAATTTGGCAATCACTCATACTCTCATCCTGACTTTACTAAAATAAGTGCAGCTCAGATCAAAACGGAATTAGATAAAGGGGAAGCTGTTATTAAAAATATTAGTGGAAAGACTACTAAACCCTATTTTCGTGCACCTTTTGGCTCAATGAATGCCGCTTCATTGTTAGCGGTTGGTAATTTGGGCTATACAAAAACGATTGGCTGGACGATTGATACAGTCGATTGGAAAGGGGTCTCTTCTAGTGAGATCACGAATAAAGTTGTAAATAATGCAACTCCAGGAATGATTGTTTTGATGCATACAGGAGAAGGTGCTACAGGTACCCCAGGAGCACTCCAAAATATGATCAACCAATTGAAGGCTAAAGGATACACCTTTGTTACGATCAGCCAAATGCTGTCTACTGGCACGCAAACAGCTACTAGTGGCCAACACATTGTCAAATCAGGTGAGACTTTAACTAAGATCGCCAGTCTTTATGGAGTGACTGTTCAACAATTGGCAACAGCTAATAAGTTAACCAATATAAACGTGATTCGTGTCGGCCAAATTCTTATCATTCCGACTACTAACTATACCGTTAAAGCAGGTGATACCTTAACCAAAATTGCTAATGCATATAATGTAACCGTTCAACAGTTAGTGGCTGCCAATAACTTGACCAATCCTAATATACTGAAAATAGGCCAAACGATAAAAATTCCTGCTAAAACTGGTACGATTGTTCCACAACCGGTACCAACGACAATCAATTACACCGTTAAGGCTGGAGATACTCTTTACAGCATTGCTAAAAGATATGGCGTGACTGTTCAATCGATCGTCACAGCAAACAAATTAGCCAGTGCGAATGTAATAATGGTCGGTCAAATCCTGAAAATCCCTGCTAGTACCGGTACGATCGTTCCAAAACCGGTACCAACAACAGTCAATTATACCGTTAAGGCTGGAGATACTCTTTACAGCATTGCTAAAAGATACGGCGTGACTGTTCAATCGATCGTCACTATAAATAAATTGGCTAGTGCGAATGTAATAAAGATTGGTCAAGTCTTAAAAATACCCACAGTCTAATACTGCTAGGCAATAGAATATGCTAAGGCCAAAGTGTACAACTGATTTTTGCTTGTATGCTTTGGCCTTAATTTGAATTTCTTTACTCTTTGCTTTTTTTCTTTACACTAAGTGTGTAAAGGAGGTTTTTAAATGTCGGATTTTTTGATAAACATACAAACAGAAATGGGAACGCCAAATCTTTTATTTGATAGTTGGACGCCTGTCATTAGAATCTTTTTTTCAACAATTATAACCTTTATATTGTTACTGGCTAGCTTAAGAATTTTTGGAAATAGAAGTGTTTCAAATATGAGTATACAGGATGTTATCACTTCATTTACGATAGGGTCAACAGTATCATCTACTATGATCTTAAAAGATGTTACTATAATAAATGGGTTTTTAGCAATCACATTACTTTTGTCCATGCAATTCCTTGTTTCAAAAATCATCAGCAAATGGTCCTATTTTTCAAAATTTATTAATCCAGCTCCAAAAGTTTTATTTTTAAAGGGTGCTTTCTTAGAAAATACAATGAAAAAAAGTCGCGTAACTAAAGAAGATATTTATTCTGCTATTCGAATCCAAGCTAGATGTTCTTCAGATAAGGTTTTTGCAGTTGTGTTAGAATCTAATGGAAATCTTTCAGTAGTGACTGAAGTCAGTCCAGACTATGAAGAAGAAATTTTAAAATATCTAGACTAAAGAGACTGGGACATAGTTCTTGGTCTCTGATTTTGTATTCTTGACCTTTTCTACGTATCCAATCATTGTAAAGGAGCTTTCGTTTAAGTTTATTGATTCAATAGATGACAAATAAAAATCTTTTTGACTAATAAAGTAGAATTAATGTTTAAATGAGCATTGAAACAAATTTCCATTTAACTAATAAACTGATTTTATTGATTAAACGAGTATAAAACAAGTTTCCATTTGACTAATCATACAGACTTATCCATTAAACAAGTATAAAATGATGTTTTATTTAGTAAAGGTTGATTTCAATTCTCTCACTAAAACAGATAATTGAACTAATACACGGTTAATAAATGGATGACGTCATTTTGGTAATTATGGTATACTTGAAGAGTTGAAAAAAGGAAGGTTGGGATCAAGCAATGGAAGGTATTCTCCCTTTATGGAAAGAACGCGGCATGACTAGTCATGATTGTGTATTTAAACTTAGAAAAATTTTAAAAACAAAAAAAATTGGACATACAGGTACGTTGGATCCAGATGTCGACGGCGTATTGCCTATTTGTGTTGGAAAAGCTACAAAAGTTGTCGAGTACATGATGGAAACAGGTAAAGGCTACATAGGAGAAATTACACTTGGTTATTCGACAACAACAGAAGACCGCAGCGGTGAAATTGTTGAGCAAGTCGAAGTAGAAGAAGTACCGACGCTTGAAGCGATTGATGCTGCCATGAAAAACATGGAAGGAAAAATCACTCAAATACCGCCAATGTATTCAGCAGTAAAAGTGAATGGGAAAAAATTATATGAGTATGCTAGAGCTGGTGAAACCGTTGAACGACCAGAAAGAGTTGCGGAGATAAAACAATTCAAACGGACTTCAGACGTGGTCGTAGATAAAGAAAGAGGGACGGTCTCTTGGAAGTTTGAGGTGGCGTGCGGAAAAGGGACTTACGTTCGTACGTTGGCTGTAGACTTAGGTAGACAACTTGGATACCCAGCGCACATGTCTGATTTAACGCGTGTGCTTAGTGGTACGTTTAAAGCTAGCGATTGTTTAACGTTAGCCCAAGTTGCTGAAAAAATGGAACAAGAAGAAATTGACGAAGTTTTATTTCCTCTAGAATTTGGTCTAAAAGACTTAGCTTCATTCGATATTGATGAAACCTTATGGGATAAAGTGAAAAATGGAGCTGTGTTGCCAATCGATACTATTCCAGCTGATTTGTCGATGCCAGTTGTTTTCATTTATTTGCAAAAAGCGGTTAGTATTTATGTTGTCCATCCACAAAAAAAAGATTATTTGAAACCAATCAAAGTATTAAGGAATAATTTGTAGAGGAGTTTTTACACTGTGGAAATCATTAAACTGCATCATCCGTATCTAGCAGATGAAATCCCTGAAGACAAAGTAGTGTTAGCTTTAGGTTTTTTTGATGGCGTACATAGAGGCCATCAAGAAGTGATTTTTAGGGCAAAAAGTCTTGCTGATAAAAACAATTTAAAATTAGCAGTCATGACATTCAATCAACATCCCTCAATTGTTTTTAAAAAATTAAATTCGGATCAGCATAAATATCTTTCAACTGTATCTCGCAAAGAGGAATTGATGGAGAAAATTGGCGTTGATTATCTTTATGAAGTCGACTTTACATCTGCGTTCGCTAGTTTAACACCACAAGATTTTGTGGATCAATACATTGTTGGATTACATGCACAAACAGTCGTAGCAGGTTTTGACTATTCATTTGGCAAAAAGGAAGTTGCTTCAATGGTACATTTGCCAATGTATGCTAATAATCGTTTTGAGATAGTTGTAGTGGAAAAACAAACATTGAGAGAAGAAAAAATTAGTTCTACACGGATTCGTTCAGCTTTAGAAGTTGGAGATATGCCTGTTGCTAATAATCTCTTAGGTTATATCTACGCTACTCCTGGAAGAGTCATACATGGAGACGCCAGGGGAAGGCTGTTAGGATTCCCAACAGCGAACATCGAAGTTGAGAACCTTGTTAAGCTGCCTCGTAAGGGTGTATATGTTGTTGAAATAGTAGTGGGTGGAAGAACGTATAAAGGAATGGCTTCAATTGGACACAATGTAACGTTTGAAGCGAACCGTCCATTAACGGTCGAAGTTTACATTCTTGATTTTAGTGCTGACATCTATGGTGAAGAAGTAAAGGTATTATGGCATGATTATTTACGAGATGAAAAAAAGTTTGATTCGATTGACGCTTTAATTGCGCAACTTAAACAAGACGAATTGGATACGGCACAATTTTTTGAACAGACTAATAAATCAAACCAGAATAAGTAATGGAGCATATCCGAAAGTAATTGAACAGAGTAAACAAGAGACAATTGTTTCTTGTTTTTTTTTGCATAAAATGATAAAACAATAAGGGCTCTTGCTAAGAGAGTCCTTCTGATTTATACAATATTTATGAATAAAGTAGCTTAATATACAATAAAATTTCAAATAAAAGCTATAAAATACATAATAAAGCATAAAAAAACAATTTAAGCTTGTTTTAATCTTTTTGCCATGTTAGGATACGTTCATGCAATAAAATTAATTGGATGAGGTGTTTTTATGAATAAAGGAAAAGTTGTTTTAGCTTACTCAGGTGGATTGGATACTTCAGTATCAATTAAATGGTTAATAGATGAAGGGTATGAGGTCATCGCTTGTTGTTTGGATGTAGGAGAAGGAAAAAACCTGGATTTTATTAAAGAAAAGGCGATACAAATCGGTGCTTCTGCTTCATATACGATTGACGCTAAAGTAGAATTTGCTAATGACTTTGCATTGATCGCGTTACAAGCGCACACATATTATGAAGGTAAGTATCCGCTAATATCAGCGTTATCTCGTCCTTTAATTGCTAAAAAATTGGTTGAAGTAGCTATAAAAGAAAAAGCGGTAGCAGTAGCACATGGGTGTACCGGAAAAGGAAATGATCAAGTTCGTTTTGAAGTTGCCATTCATTCTTTAGCTCCAGATTTAAAAGTAATCGCACCGGTTCGTGATTGGACATGGTCAAGGGAAGAAGAGATCAACTATGCTATTGAACACTCTATTCCGGTTCCAATTGATTTAGACAATCCTTTCTCTATTGATCAAAATCTTTGGGGAAGAAGCAATGAATGTGGCGTCTTAGAAAATCCTTGGATCGCACCACCAGAAGTAGCCTATGAGTTAACAGCGAGTTTAGAAAATACTCCTGATAGCCCAGAAATGATTGAAATTGAATTCTTAGCGGGAGTTCCAGTAGCTCTTGATGGTTCAAAATACGAGTTGTCTGATTTGATCCAACAGTTGAACAGCATTGCTGGAAAACATGGGATTGGACGGATCGATCATATTGAAAATAGATTGATTGGTATCAAATCTCGTGAAATCTATGAAGCTCCTGGGGCAGTGACACTTATGACCGCTCATAAAGAATTGGAAGATCTTACATTCGTTAAAGATACTGCACACTTTAAACCAATAATTGAACAGAAAATAACAGAAATGATCTATAACGGATTATGGTACAATCCATTGACTGAAAGCTTGATTGCTTTTTTGAAATCAACTCAAAAGTATGTAAATGGAACGGTAAGAGTGAAATTATTTAAAGGCCACGCAATCGTGGAAGGCAGAAAGTCTCCAAACTCACTTTATGATGAAGATTTAGCAACTTATACTTCTGCAGATACATTTAATCAAGAAGCCTCTGTTGGATTTATTAAGTTATGGGGTCTGCCTACAAAAGTTCATGCAGAAGTTAATAAACCAAAAGTTACTATCAAGAATAAGTAATCTTAAACAAGGATAGGATGACAACATGAAAAAATTATGGGGCGGTCGTTTTGAAGGAGAAAGTCAAAAATGGATCGATGAATTTGGTGCTTCGATCGAAGTAGACCAAGTTTTAGCGGAAGAAGATATTATAGGAAGTTTGGCACATGTTAAAATGTTAGCTAAGACGTCTATTATTCTTCAAGAAGAAGCAGATGAGATCATCAGAGGATTAGAAATTCTTTTAGTAAAAGCCCAAAAGAAAGAATTGGTATTCTCTATTGCTAATGAAGACATTCATTTAAATATCGAAACGCTTCTTCATAAAGAGATTGGGCTAGTCGCAGGGAAACTACACACTGCAAGAAGCCGAAATGATCAAGTAGCCACCGATATGCATCTTTATTTAAAACGTCAAGTTGGTGAAATTTCTGGATCGCTTATGGACCTAGAAAAAGTTATTCTGCTAAAAGCGGAAAAACATGTTGAAACCATTATTCCTGGATATACGCATTTACAACATGCGCAGCCTATCTCTTTTGCTCACCATTTGTTGGCGTATTACAATATGTTTAAACGTGATTTAGAAAGATACCAAGATAGTTTGAAACGCATCGATTGTTCCCCTTTAGGAGCAGCAGCTTTGGCAGGAACGACATTTCCAATCGATCGTTTGGATACCGCAGAACAATTAGGCTTTAGTTCCGTTTATTCAAATAGTATGGATGCCGTTAGTGATCGTGATTTCATCTTAGAATTTTTGTCGAATAGCAGCATACTGATGGTGCATCTTTCACGTTTTTGCGAAGAAATAATTCTTTGGACAAGTCATGAATATCAGTTCGTTAGTTTAACGGATGCCTTTTCAACAGGTAGTTCGATCATGCCGCAAAAGAAAAATCCGGATATGGCAGAATTGATTCGTGGTAAAACAGGCAGAGTGTACGGCAATTTATTTTCACTGTTGACGGTAATGAAAAGTTTGCCACTAGCTTATAACAAGGATCTGCAAGAAGACAAAGAAGGTATGTTCGACACAGTAAAAACTGTCAAAGATTGTTTGAACGTATTTGCTGGTATGTTGGATGATATGATCGTGCACGAAGAAAAAATGAGTGAAGCAACAACTAAAGATTTTTCCAATGCGACAGAGTTAGCTGATTATCTTGCTTCCAGAGGTATTCCGTTTAGAGAAGCACATGAAATAGTTGGAAAACTTGTTTTAAAGTGCTTGAAAAACGGCAATTATTTACAAGATATTTCATTAGCAGATTTTCAAGAAGCAGCTCCTATCATTCAAGAAGATGTGTATTCTTTGTTAGAATCTCGTGTGGCTGTTGAACGCAGAAATTCTTTAGGCGGTACTGGTTTTGTCCAAATAAGAACTGAACTAGAAAAAGCAAAAAAAGAATGCCAGTTAAATTAGGACTGGTCAACAAATGGTGTTGCTATGAACAACAAAGCTACGAATATTAGAAATTTCAGACCTAAAATCAATGAGAAGAAAAAGTATTAAAAATGAATTATTTCATTTTTAATACTTTTTTTCTAGGCTGAAAATGGATAAATCAAGCGGAAAATCAATGTTTTTAATAAACGTCAAAATTAGTCAAAAAATAAGCAAAAATTATTGACAGGAACAATTATATTTGGTAAATTAATAAATGTATTAGCACTCAATAGTTTCAAGTGCTAAAAAAGAGGTGATGCAACATGTTAACTGAAAGACAGATTTTAATCTTAAAATCTATCATTCGCTTATACACTTCACACGAGACACCCATAGGATCTAAAACCTTGATGAATGAAGCTGAGATCAATTTTAGTTCAGCGACCATTCGTAATGAAATGGGACGTCTTGAAGAATTAGGCTTCATTGAAAAAACACATTCCTCATCAGGTCGTGTTCCGTCATTAAAAGGCTATCGTTTTTATGTGGACTATCTGGTACATCCAGTGAAAATCCAGAAAAAAGATCTTGCAGTCATAAAGAATGCTTTAGGAAATCAATTTAGACAGTTGGATGAAATTGTTTTCCAATCTGCTGAATTGCTTTCTCAATTGACCAGTTATACGGCAATAACATTAGGTCCTGAAATCAAAGAGAGTATTTTAACCGGTTTTCGTTTGGTACCATTGAATGATTATCAAGTCATGGCTATTCTGGTTACAGATAAAGGCCATGTTGAAAACCAAGTTGTTACTATCCCGAGATCGATGGACGTTAATGAGCTGGAAAAAATTGTTCGTATTTTTAATGAACAATTAGTTGGTCTTCCGTTAATGGAAGTATTTAAAAGACTCAAGACTGAAATTCCTTTATTGCTAAATAAGTACGTTAAGACAAATGAAGGAATCTTAGATATCTTTGAAAATGTCTTTTTGAAGGCTGGACAAGATAGGATGCACGTAGGTGGAAGAATGAATATATTAGATTTTTCGAATGAATTAAATGTCGAAAAATTCAAGTCTATTTATTCGTTAATGGATGGTACTCATGACTTATCTTCTCTAGTGATCCCAAGTACTACTGGAATCACCGTGAAAATTGGTACGGAGTTAAACAATGAGCTTTTCAATGAGTTCAGTTTAATTACGGCAAGCTATGACATTGAAGGATACAGTTCAGGCGTTATTGCATTGTTAGGCCCAACGAATATGCCGTATTCCAAAATGATTGGCTTGGTGGATGTATTTCGAAATGAGCTTTCAAAAAAAATAATCGACTACTATCATTCTGTAGAAGATTAATTAAAAGGAGCTGTTGATGTGTCTAGAAATAAAGACAAGAAGCAAGAACAAGAAGTAGTAGAAGAAACAACAACAGAATCAGTAGAAGAAACGGTAATTAAACCAGAAGAAACAACTGATTCTGTAGAAGTTGATGAACTTGCTGAAGCAAAAGCTGCTTTAGAAGAAATGGAAAATAAATATTTGCGTGTCCAAGCTGAAATGGCAAATATCCAAAAACGCAATGCAAAAGAACGTGAAGATGCTGCTAAATTCCGTGCTCAATCTTTAGCACTCGAATTGCTTCCAGTCGGTGATAACTTAGAACGAGCTCTAGCTATTGAAGTAACAGATGAGCAAGGCAAAAGTTTGAAAAAAGGAATCGAGATGGTGAAGGAAACGTTCGCTGCAGCATTAAAAAACGAAGGAATCGAAGTTATCGATCCTTTAAATGAACCATTTGATCCAAACTTCCATCAGGCTGTTCAAACGGTTCCTGTTGAAGAAGGTCAAAAAAGTGAAATAGTTGTACAAGTTTTACAAAAAGGGTATGATTTAAAAGGACGAGTCTTACGTCCAGCAATGGTCATCGTTGCTCAATAAAGCTTAAATAAATAATAAAAAAATAATAAATAAATGAGGGATTTTATAATGGGAAAAATGATAGGTATTGACTTAGGAACAACAAATTCAGCAGTTGCAGTATTAGAAGGCGGAAAAGCAAAAATTATTCCGAATCCAGAAGGTAACCGTACGACTCCATCAGTAGTAGCTTTTAAAAACGGAGAAATGCAAGTAGGAGAAGTTGCAAAACGTCAAGCTGTAACAAACCCAAATACAATCAGTTCAATTAAACGTCATATTGGCGAAGCTGGTTTCTCAGTTGAAGTCGAAGGCAAAAAATATACTCCACAAGAAATTTCTGCAACGATTTTACAATACTTGAAAGGTTATGCTGAAAGCTATTTAGGAGAAACAGTTGATAAAGCTGTTATTACTGTTCCTGCTTACTTTAATGATGCACAACGTCAAGCAACTAAAGATGCTGGTAAAATTGCAGGCCTTGAAGTTGAACGTATCGTAAATGAACCAACTGCTGCAGCATTAGCATATGGTTTAGATCAAACACATAAAGAAGAAAAAATTCTAGTATTTGACTTAGGCGGAGGTACTTTTGACGTTTCTGTTCTTGAATTAGGAGATGGCGTTTTTGATGTATTGTCTACTGCTGGTGATAACAAATTAGGTGGAGATGATTTTGATAACAAAATCATGAACTATTTAGTAGCTGAATTCAAAAAAGAAAATGGTGTCGACTTATCTAAAGATAAAATGGCCGTTCAACGTTTGAAAGATGCTTCTGAAAAAGCTAAAAAAGATTTATCAGGCGTAACTTCAACACAAATCAGCCTACCATTTATCACTGCTGGTGAAGCTGGACCGTTACACTTGGAAATCAACTTAACTCGTGCTAAATTTGATGAATTAACTTATGATTTGGTAGAACGTACTAAAGGACCTGTTCGTCAAGCTCTTAAAGATGCTGGTTTAGCTACATCTGAAATTGATGAAGTTATCTTAGTAGGTGGATCAACACGTATTCCATCTGTTGTAGATGCTGTACGTAAAGAAGCAGGAAAAGAACCAAACAAATCAGTTAACCCTGATGAAGTAGTAGCTATGGGTGCTGCGATCCAAGGTGGAGTTATTACTGGTGATGTTAAAGATATCGTCTTGTTAGATGTTACTCCATTATCATTAGGTATCGAAACAATGGGCGGGGTGTTTACAAAACTGATCGAACGTAACACAACGATCCCAACAAGCAAATCACAAGTATTCTCAACTGCTGCTGATAACCAACCGGCTGTTGATGTACACGTAATGCAAGGTGAACGTCCAATGGCAGCTGACAATAAAACATTAGGTCGCTTCCAATTGACTGACCTTCCTGCTGCACCTCGTGGAATTCCACAAATCGAAGTAACATTTGATATTGATAAAAACGGAATTGTTAACGTTAGTGCTAAAGACTTAGGAACTCAAAAAGAACAAACAATCACGATCAAATCATCTTCAGGTTTGACTGATGAAGAAATCGAACGTATGGTTAAAGATGCAGAATCAAATGCTGAAGCAGATAAAGTCCGTAAAGAAGAAGTAGAATTACGTAATGAAGTTGATCAATTATTATTCCAAGTTGATAAAACAATCACTGAACTTGAGGGTAAAGTTGATGAAGCTGAAGTTAAAAAAGCTGAAGAAGCTCGTGATGAATTAAAAGCAGCCGTTGAAGCAAATGATATCGAAGAAATGAAAACTAAACGCGATGCTTTAAATGAAATCGTGCAAGCTCTAACAGTTAAATTATATGAACAAGCTGCTCAAGCTCAAGCAGAGGCAAATCCAGAAGATGCACAAGAACAAGGATCACAAGGTGGATCTGAGGATGTCGTTGATGCTGATTTTGAAGAGGTAGATGACGAAAATAAATAATCTTTATAATTAGAGGATGAAAGGGAAAAGCCAAGGCAAATTGCTTTTGGCTTTTTCTTCTAGATATGCTATGCTCATTAAGGCGAATTTGAGGATACATTAAAAAATTTTTATTCGTAACGATGGAGGGAAATCATGGCTAAAAGAGATTTATACGAAGTATTAGGAGTATCAAAAGGTGCTTCTGATGAAGAAATAAAAAAAGCATACAGAAAACTATCAAAAAAGTTCCATCCGGATATCAATAAAGAAGCTGGTGCTGAAGACAAGTTTAAAGAAGTTGCAGAAGCGTATGAGGTTTTAAGTAGTGCTGATAAACGTGCAGCTTATGATCAATATGGTCATGCAAGTACGGATCCAAACTTTGGAGCAGGTGGCGGCGGTTACGGCGGCGGCGGCTTTGGTGGCGGCGGCTTTGAAGATATTTTTGAATCATTTTTTGGTGGCGGCGGTCGTTCACAAAATCCAAATGCTCCTCGTCAAGGGGAAGATTTACAGTACTCAGTGAATCTTGAATTCGAAGAAGCTATTTTTGGAAAAGAAACCACAATCAGCTACAACCGTGAAGAAGAATGTAAAACATGCCACGGTGATGGAGCTAAACCAGGTACTCACCCTGTGACCTGTTCTAAATGTCATGGTACAGGTTCATTGAACGTTGAGAGAAACACACCACTTGGCCGCGTAATGACACGACAAACATGTGATGTTTGTCATGGTACTGGTCAAGAAATTAAAGAACCTTGTCCAACTTGTTATGGTTCTGGCCATACTAAAGACAAACATACGGTTAAAGTAACGGTTCCTGCAGGTGTTGAAGATGGCAATCAAATGCGCTTAAACGGACAAGGGGAAGCTGGTAAAAATGGTGGACCTTACGGAGATTTATATGTTGTTTTCCGTGTCAAAGCCAGCAACCAGTTTGAACGAAATGGATCAGAGATTTATTATGAATTGCCAATTAATTTTGTCCAAGCTTCTTTAGGGGATGAAGTTGAAGTTCCGACCGTTCATGGTAAAGTGAAGCTAAAAATACCTGCTGGAACACAAACAGGAACGAATTTCCGTTTGAGAGGCAAAGGAGCACCAAAATTACGTGGCACAGGTACTGGAGACCAACATGTGAAGATTAAATTGATCACTCCGAAGAATTTATCTAAAGAACAAATGGAATTGTTGAGACAATTTGCTAAAGCTAGCGGCATGGAAGTTGAAGAACAAGATGGTTCTATTTTTGATAAAGTAAAAGATGCTTTTAAAGCAGATAAGAAAAAGAAATGAACTGATTTCTTTAAATAAGCGTGTACGTTATTTAAAGTACAAAGAAAGCCTGAGCACTAGCTTAGGCTTTCTTTCGTCTTAAGAGCTGGTTCCCTCTAAGTTTATTGTAATTCAGGGGTTTCACTGGTATAATTTACAATGACACTTTTCGGAATAAATAAAGAAGGTAGGCACGACTAGATGAATAAACAGGAATTAATTGAAAGACAAAAACGTATTCGAAACTTCTCCATTATTGCTCATATTGACCATGGGAAATCAACCTTAGCCGATCGTATCCTGCAAATGACGAATACCGTTGCTGATCGCGACATGCAAGCACAATTATTGGATTCGATGGATCTTGAACGTGAACGAGGCATTACGATCAAATTAAATGCAATTGAATTGAACTATACAGCAAAAGATGGCGAAACGTATACATTACATTTAATCGACACACCAGGACACGTCGATTTTACGTATGAAGTTTCAAGAAGTTTAGCAGCCTGTGAAGGAGCGATTCTGGTTGTTGATGCAGCACAAGGCATTGAAGCCCAAACACTGGCAAACGTTTACCTAGCGCTAGATAATGATCTTGAAATCATACCCGTTATTAATAAAATCGATTTACCAGCGGCAGATCCAGAACGTGTCCGCACGGAGATAGAAGATGTTATTGGGATCGATGCTAGTGAAGCCGTTTTTGCAAGTGCTAAAGCTGGTATCGGTATCGAGGAAATCTTAGAACAAATCGTCGAAAAAATTCCTGCTCCAATAGGCGATACAGATAGTCCTTTAAGAGCGTTGATATTTGATTCAGTTTACGATGCTTATCGTGGAGTGGTCTTGAATGTTCGTGTTATGGAAGGGATGATCAAACCTGGAGATACTATGAAGTTGATGAGTAACGGAAAAACATTTGAAGTTTCCGAAGTAGGGGTCTTTTCACCTAAAGCAATCAAACGCGAATTTTTAATGGTTGGAGATGTTGGATATGTTACTGCAAATATCAAAACAGTCCAAGATACTCGAGTTGGGGATACGATTACTTTAGCGGATAACCCTGCTACAGAATCACTAAAAGGGTACCGTAAAATGACGCCAATGGTTTATTGTGGGATGTATCCAATCGATTCTTCTCGTTATGGCGATTTAAGAGACGCGTTAGATAAATTACAATTAAACGATGCAGCATTACAATTTGAAGCTGAAACCTCTCAAGCGCTTGGATTTGGGTACCGTTGTGGATTCTTAGGTCTATTACACATGGACGTTATCCAAGAACGCCTTGAACGTGAATTCAATTTAGAATTGATCACAACGGCTCCATCTGTTATCTATCACGCAAACTTAACGGATGGCACACAAAAGATCGTAGCTAACCCAGCTGAAATGCCTGAACCAGGTGTGATCGAATCAATTGAAGAACCTTACGTAAAAGCAACGATCATGGTTCCAAATGACTATGTCGGAGCTGTAATGGAAATCTCACAACGCAAACGTGGCGACTTCTTAACGATGGCGTATCTTGATGATAACCGGGTAAACGTTGTTTATGAGATCCCATTATCAGAAATCGTATATGATTTCTTTGATAAATTAAAATCAAGCACTAAAGGATATGCTTCCTTAGACTACGAAATGATAGGCTACAAGCAGAGTAATTTGTCTAAAATGGATATTTTATTGAACGGCGAAAAAGTCGATGCTTTAGGCTTTATCGTGCATAAAGACTTTGCTTTCCATCGTGGAAAAGCGATCGTTGATCAATTGAAAACGATTATTCCAAGACACCAGTTTGAAATTCCTGTTCAAGCAGCAATCGGACAAAAAATTGTGGCTCGTTCAAACATCAAAGCCTTACGTAAAGACGTTACAGCGAAACTTTATGGTGGTGACGTAACCCGTCGTCAAAAACTATTGAAAAAACAAAAAGCTGGTAAAAAACGGATGAAACAAGTCGGATCGGTAGAAGTCCCTCAAGAAGCGTTCATGTCCGTTCTTAAGATGGATGACGAGTAAAACGTTGATATAAGAACATTTCACTTGAATGTACACAACTGAAAAAAAGATTTTGCCAACATTGACTTGAGTTTTAAGTCGAATGTTGGCAATTTTTTGTTTTATACGTAGGCAAACTATAAATCTCTATTTAAATAGTTTTCAAATATAATAACTGTTTCTTTTTTTGTTTTCTCAGTTACGTGAGCATATATATCTATTGTAGTTGAAATACGAGAGTGACCAAGTCTTTCTTGAACATCTTTCATTTTTGCTCCGTTCTCTAACAACATAGTAGCGTGAGTGTGTCGAAACGAATGAAATGAAAATCATTTTCGCCGTCGCAAGAAGGGCGCGCGTCAAATCAAAATGACGCTAGAAAATCAGTTCAAAATTACCTATAACTTAAAACGAATTCGTCGTATTATGAAAAAGTTTGGCATCATTTGTCCAATTCGAAAAGCAAATCCTTACCGAAAAATGGCTAAAGCAACAAAAGAACATCGCACCTTACCGAACCGATTGAATCGTGACTTTAAACAAGGTGTCGCCGGAAAAGTATTATTAACAGACATTACCTATTTAAGTTACGGAAAAGGAAAACGAGCCTACTTGTCAACCATAAAAGATGCCGAAACCAATGAGATTTTAGCCTATGAGACCTCCGATAAAATCACACTAGGGGTTGCACTAACGACCTTAAAGAAGTTGAAAAAGAGTGGAGTAAAACTAACGGATGATGCATTTATTCACTCAGATCAAGGGGTTCACTATACCAGCCCTCAATTTCAAAAGATGGTCAAGCAAATGGGGTTAGGATAATCCATGTCACGCCGGGGAAACTGTTGGGATAATGCCACACAAGAATCATTTTTTGGGCATTTTAAAGATAAAACAGATTTCAAATCATGTGGAACGTTAGAAGATGTAAAACGAGAAATAAAGAGCTATATGACCTATTACAATCATTATCGTGGTCAATGGAATTTAAAAAAGATGACGCCTGTACGATACAGACGCCATCTTCTTTAAGTAGCTTAGAGCTTTTTTTAAACGTCCTTTACAAAGGGTATACTTTAAATTGAGGTAGGGTTGTTTTTTTTGGTATAATTAGTTTATAAAAGTTAGTTTAGCATTGTTAACAAGCACTACTAAAAAATCATAATAGTATTTTACCATATCTTGAGTATTATAGAACTGACCTTCCTTGTCTTTGACCGAGACTTTTGGGAGGTTTTTTAATTCTAAAAATGTTTTAATTTTTATTTCTTTTGGCAAATCAACATAATATTTTTCTTTTCCCCCATCGGGCATAAGTATTTCCCAGCCTGAACCACCTAAGTTATCTCCTATAAAAAAACCAACAGCATTTTGTGGAGGATTCTGCATCAATGGTTGTAAATCATCCGTATTAAGATGCTCAATATGCATACCATTAGTTGTTTCTAAAACTCCTTCTTTTAATATTTCGGACCTGGATGTAATCAAAGTGGAGAAAAATCCCCTTTAAAACCTGCAAAAAACCAAAAAGATACTACTACAATAACCACTAATTAGGCTATCTTTATCAAATTAAGTTAGTAATTTTAAGGTCTTTCGTTAGGTTGGTGTTGTCTGTGACCTTAAAACCTTTTTAAAACTTATTAAAAATAGTTTAAATTACTGCAATCTTAACTTACATCTCAACCCTTATTTTGTAAGCACTAGCAGTTATTGACAAAACTTCTTATACGTACTACTATTATTAGTATTATATAAGTTAAACGAACAGTAATTTTAGGAGGATTTACCGAATATATGCCAATTATGCAGTTAAAGGAAGTAAATAAGTATTATAAATCAACAAATGGAAACAAATTTCATGCTTTAAAACAGATTAATGTGAGTTTTGAAAAGGGTGAGTTAGTTTCTATTATTGGGGAAAGTGGTTCTGGTAAGTCTACCTTGATGAATGTTTTAGGTGGGTTGGACTCAAATTTTGAGGGTAACGTTTTATACAATGGTAAGAATATCGGAAACTATTCTGAAAAAGAACTGGTTCGTTATCATAAAAGCAATGTAGGTTTCGTTTTTCAAAGTTTTAATCTAATTGCACACCTTTCTATTTTAGATAATGTAACTTTAGCTATGACATTATCTAATGTTTCTAAAGCTGAAAAAGAAAAAAGAGCTAAGGAAATTTTAAGCCTTGTAGGTTTAGAAGACCATTTGACTAAAAAACCAGATGCTATTTCTGGGGGTCAAAAACAACGTGTAGCAATTGCTCGTGCGTTAGTCAACGACCCAGATATTATTATTGCAGATGAACCAACTGGAGCTTTAGACTCTGAAACAACCGACCAAGTGTTAGACTTGATAAAAGAAATTGCTGAAAATGGAAAATTAGTTATTATGGTTACCCATTCTGATAAAGTAGCAGAACGTTCAAGTCGAGTTGTTAAAATTGATGATGGTTTAATTGTTTCGGATACTTTAGGCATAACCTTAAATTCTTCAAAAGACAACGACTTTAAAGAAGATGCCACGATTAAAGCTAAATATACCAAAAAGAATCTTAGTCTTTTAGGTTCAATGAAACTTGCAGTTAAAAATATGCAAGCTAAATGGTCGAGAAACGTTCTTATCGCTTTAGGTAGTTCAATAGGTATTATGAGTGTCATTTTAATGTTAGGTTTAGGGAATGGTGTCAATACATATATTGAAAACACTATGAATAGCCAAGTTAATCCTTTAGTTGTAGAAGTAAATATGCCTACTAAAGTTCCTGACCCAAATGATACAAATCCTTTAGCAAGCATAATGGAAGTAACGCCTTTTACAGAAGAGGATATTGCTAAACTTGAGGGTATTGAAAATGTAACCTTAGTTGAAGAAGGATTTTCAGGGTTCTCATTAGGTTCCAACAAAGTAACCTTAAATGACATAACTGCTACCTTTATGAACTTAAATACGTTATCCGCAGCTATTACAGAATCTGATATTCTTTCGGGTAAAATGCCTTCTGAAAATGAATTATTAGTCACTCAGGCTATGGCAACAACTTTAGCAAATGGGGAAGATGAAAATTCTGTTATTGGAAAAGAGATTACATTAGATGCTGTGGCAAATAAAACAGCAGTTTCCGCAACACAAAAAATTAGTGGTATTTTTGCTGCAGACTCATTATCTACAAGTTCTGTATACATGAATTATACAACTTTAGGGTCATTGGTGGTATCTAAAGAGGATATTGAATTAGAACCTAATGTTATGCATTTAACAGCAAATGATAAAGATAACCGTGAAGGAATTTCAGATAAAATTTCAGAATTAGGCTATCAAGGTTCAGCTATTGAAAGCATTACTAAAATATTTACACAAATGTCAGATATTTTCACCTATGTATTAGCAGGTGTAGCAGGTATTTCATTAGTTGTTTCTGCTATCATGATTTTAACTGTTTTATACATTTCAGTTGTTGAACGTACAAAAGAGATTGGTGTCATGAAAGCTATTGGAGCACGTAACAAAGATATTAAACGTATTTTTACAGCAGAAGCATTCTTAATTGGACTATTTAGTGCTACTTTTGGAGTGGTTATTGCATCAATTTTAGAATATTTTGCAAACAACTTAACTTTTAAATACTTTGACGTAAATATGATTGATATTACACCAACATTTATACTTTCAGGTATGCTTATCAGCATTTTAATCAGTATGCTTGCAGGAGTTTTACCTGCTTCTAAAGCAGCTAAATTAGACCCTGTTGAAGCTTTAAAACGAGATTAATATAAAGTATAGGGAGTCTATCTTAAATGGTAGAGTTCTTTTTTTAGTTGGTAAGAGTCTTAATGACTTTAAAATTTAGCGTTTAAAACAACTTTATTCAAAATAAAAAAGACTCCTTAATTGGTAGGTATTTTTTATTTGTTATTCTCTGTTGATCTAACTTGACGTTATAAATGAAGGAATAAGAAAGGTAAACAAATCATTTTTTTTGTTTGTTACTTCAAGGTTTATCATGTATAATCTATTCGAGAATGTAAAATCAACTATTGTGAATGTAAACTGAGAATAAATAAATATAAGAACAGACTTAGGATGAAATATATCGTAGTTCTGGGAGTTGATAAGTGATTCTCCAAAGAACACTAGTCGGCATAGAAAAAAAGATGTTTTTATCAATGTAGCAATTATTTACAACCTCTCAACGCACTTAGAGTGTGTATTAATAATGACAAGGTGGTGTGAAAAGTGAACTCAAAAGAAAAGATGTTAGAGTTAATTAAAAAGAAACAAGCAGGTGGCGGAAGATCTAACCAAACCAGTGCACCAAAAAATGACTTTAAAAATATGCGAAAAGGTCCAAAGATTTTTAATAAGCAAACTGGTTTATAATTAAAAATACACACCCAAATAGATAGCACCCTTAAAAGGTTAGAGTAAAATCTAACCTTTTAGGGGTGCTTTTTAGTGCGTAATATTAAGATAAGCATTAAAATAATACTTTCTTATGAGGCATTCGGTGACCTTTGTAATCAAATACCTGGCCAAAATAATTTGGAGGGTTTAATACGTTAAACTTTTGTACGACTAATTGATTGCGCTCATTAATGACTGATTTAATCGTAATTTCTGAACCTATTTGTACCTCATAAACAAAGCCAAAAGCTTTTTTACCAGCAATCAAACAATTAAATTTACGGCCATCTGATAGTAGAGTGAATCTGCATAAGGGTGTGCCGTTTTTTGTGTTGAGCACTTTGACATCTGATTCAACTTTTCCTGTAATCACAACAGCGTTCATAATTTTTCCTCCATTCATGATCAATTATAATCAGTAAGATGAGTCCATTTTTTTAGACTTATGAATTGAACGTTGCGAATTTCATCAAAATCAACTTTGGTATCATTTATATAGATACCCAATTCATCTCCACCAGCAACAAGACCGACGATATCATCTTTATAACAGCCATTTTGATCGACTGCTTCAATTTGGACAGCAACGGATCTGTTCTTTAAGATCGCTTCATTTACTACTAAAGCGATCTCTTGTGGATTCAATTGTTGTTTTTGTGGATTGCTTTTCTGTCTCTCATCTGTTAACTTTTCTTGTGCAGCTGTATGCTCTGATAAATAAAATCCTGCCCATTTCTTAATGCCACGATCGTGGTATTCTTCATTTAAATAGTTCATTTTATACCCTCCATTCCGCCAGCATGACCACCGACAAGCGAGCTACGGTCGATAGCTGTTGCGCCATCCATAAGACTACTAGCATGTACTAGTGACTGAAAACCATATTTATCTCTTATTTTATCCACTAGCGAATCTAATTTTTCGTTTGTAATTTGTTCAATAGGATTTTCAAATAAATCCAATTGGATATCGCTTGTATAGGTTAATTTTGAATAAGTTATCCCTATGCGCCGAACGGCTTTATCATCTTCGTAATATTTATTGAATATCTCAAAGCAGTAGCCAACTAACTTTTTTGTATTAGAAGTGACTGGTATCTTTAGTTGCCGAGAAAAACCAGATTGCTCCTCGTACTTAGAGTAACTTATAGCAAGACTGATAGATCCCGTCTGACAATGGTGCTTTCTAATTCGCGTAGCAACTTGTTCAGCCATTTCACGAATAACAATTTTGATTTCTTGTCTTTTGAAGTAATCTTTTTTTAAGATTTGGGAATTCCCGTAACTTTTTTCTAAAGGCCGATACGAATCTCTAATATCGCTGCGATCGATACCCCAAGCGTTAGCATAAAGTTGTTCACCAATAAGACCCAAAGAATCTCTCAATTGATAGAAGTTTGCATGAGCTAAATCATAGACTGTCTTAATTCCTAAGCTATTTAATCTTCGCTCGGTTCGACTGCCAATACCCCACATGTCCGTCAGATTTTCGATTTTCCAAACCGTCTTTGGAACGTCTTCATACCGCCATTCGGCTATAAAATCTGAATTATGTTTGGCTTCATTGTCTAGAGCAAGTTTAGCCATTAGCATATTATCGCCAATACCAATCGTTACGTATAAACCAGTCTTCTTAAAAATATGGTATTGGATCATTCTGGCCATATCATAAGCATTTTTTCTTTTAAATAGTTTTAAGCTTCCTCTGACAGATACAAATGATTCATCGATACTGTAAATATGTAGATCCTCATCGGAAACGTACTTACGAAAAATATCGTTTATTTCAGTGTTTTTCTCAATATAAAAGCCCATTCTAGGGGGTACGATAATCAAATCAGGATGAGGAGGGATCTCCCACTTTCGAGAAACGTTACTGATACCTAGTATTTTCTTAGCCATAGGTGAAGCAGCCAAAACGATGCCCCCGGAATTTTCTGCATTACTCATGACAACAAGTAAAGCTTTAAGTGGATGCAAACCACGTTCAACACATTCAACAGAAGCGTAAAATGATTTAACATCGACACAAAAAATATCATTACTTTTTTCTTCAGAATAATTGAACGACATCATAACCCCTCCTTTCTATTCTATTATACGAACGCATGTTCGTTTTGTAAAGCGAACACTCTCAAAAAAATATATTTATAGAAGTGAAGGGTTAAAGAAATTAGATTTGGCGAAAAGTTTTTTAACGTAAGTCGTTTTTTCCAGAGATCTCCATAAAAGAGAGTTGTTTTTTTATTTGACTTGAAGTTAACTCTAAAGTGTAGCTTAATGACACAAGAACTGAGTGAAAAAAATGCATGGATTAGTCTGAGTATTTTCTGATTCATTTTTATTGACTTAGAGTGTACTTTAAGTTGTATGCTGTAATTAGCATCTAACTAGAGGAGGAGGCTGGGGGAATTAGTAAACGAAAATCATGAAGAGATATTTCCAGGACATGAATCGGTATTAAATAAAATGATTCAGAATTATATAGAAATATTTGATAATTTTACTTTTGATGAAGTTTTGGCCTTTACTAGTCTAGATGTGAATTAACTAACGGTAGATAGCATTAAAGAGCTTATCAGTCGGCGTTGTATGGAGAAAAACAGGTAATTATTTATGAGAGAAGGAAAATAGATGTCAAAAGTTATTGTTATTACAGGAGCATCAAGTGGTATTGGAAAAGAAACTGCATTGATTATGGCAAAAGATGGTGCAAAATTAGTTTTAGGTGCTCGTCGTGAGAACTTATTACAAGAATTAGTTAAAGAAGTAGAGGCATTAGGCGGCGAAGCTGTTTACGCAGTCACAGATGTTACAAAAGCTGACCAAGTAGAAGCTTTGGCAAAATTAGCAGTAGATAAATTCAGCCGAATCGATGTTTGGTTAAATAATGCAGGTATCATGCCCCAATCATTGCTGAAACAAAAGAAAATTGAAGACTGGGATGCTATGATCGATATCAATATCAAAGGGACTTTATATGGTATTGGGGCAGCCCTTCCGTATATGGAAGAGCAAAAAGCTGGTCAGTTCATCAATATCTCTTCAGTTGCAGGACATACGGCTCGTACAGGTAGTGCGGTTTATTCTGCAACTAAATGGGCTGTTCGTGCTATCAGTGAATCTTTACGAGAAGAAGTTGCGCAAGATGGATCAAATATCCGTGTAACAGTCATCTCACCAGGTGCGATCAATACAGAATTATTAAGTTCAGTTACAGATAAAGAATTCCAAAGTAATTTTGAAGACTTTTATAAAGCCTATGGAATCTCTGCTGATCGGGTAGCTTTAACGATCAAACAAGCGATTGATTTACCCGAAGATGCTACTTGGAATGAAGTTATTATTCGTCCAACGAAGCAAGCGATGTAATAATATAAAAGCTTTTAGAGTTTTTGCATCTTTGATAGGTTCTTTTTATTCAATTAATCAATTAACGAAATTTATAGGAGGCACTAAATATGGAAACTGTTACTTTAGCTAATGGCATAAAAATGCCAATTTTAGGTTATGGAGTATACCAAATAAATGATTTAGAAGAATGCGAACGTGTTGTAAGTGAGGCCATTGAGGTAGGGTATCGCTCTATAGATACTGCGCAAGGTTACGGAAATGAGTCAGCTGTTGGGAATGCCATTAAAAAAAGTGGGATTCCAAGAGAAGAATTCTTCATTACTACAAAAGTATGGATTTCAAATGCTGGCTATGAAAAGGCTAAAGCTTCTATCGATGAATCAATGCGGTTATTACAAACAGACTATTTAGACCTCGTTTTGATCCACCAACCGTTCAATGATTATTACGGTACTTACCGTGCATTAGAAGAATATTATAAAGCTGGGAAAATAAAAGCTATCGGGGTAAGTAATTTTTATCCAGATCGATTTATTGATATTGCTGAGTTCAGTGAAATCCAACCAATGGTAAACCAAGTAGAAACACATGTGTTTAACCAACAAGTAGAAGCTCAAAAAATTATGGAAGAATACAACACTCAAATTGAATCTTGGGGGCCATTTGCTGAAGGCAGAAATGATTTTTTTAACAATAAAACGTTGCAAGAAATTGGCAATAAACATGGTAAATCTGTAGCTCAAGTAGCTTTACGTTACTTGATTCAACGTGGTGTCGTCGTTATTCCTAAAACAGTCACAAAAGAACGCATGATCCAAAATTTTGATGTTTTTGATTTTTCTTTAACGGATGAAGAGATGGATACGGTGCTAGAATTGAATCAAAAAGAAAGTTTGTTTTTCTCTCATTCTGATCCTAAAACGGTCAAATTTTTAACCGGTTTAGGCAAAAATAAATAATGTGGGAGTTTTATCCCAGCCTCAATAAAAAGAAAAATTAAATCGTTACCATAAAATTACTTTGAAAGAATAAGTAGATTTCACTATCTATTTATTCTTTTTTTTGCTAGTATAGTTACCTATAGTAATTATACTAGGTAACTTAATTCAAAGGAGGAAAGAATGATGGATAGTCAACTATCTGAAGAATATATTGATGCCTGTTTGAGCGCAAAACAAACGTTACGTTTTTTACCTGAACCGCCTCCTGAGATACAAAAGAGACACATTTATATCATTAAAACTTTGTATAATTTGTCAAAGGAGTTAACAGAAGTGCGTGTAAGTGACATTGCTGGGAAGATTGGCGTAACACTGCCGAGCATTACAAAAAACATAACCTTATTGGAAAATTTAGGTTACATCAAAAAAGAATCAAATACAGAAGATAAGCGAGTAGTAAACATTCAGTTAACCGAGAAAGGGTTATCTCTGCATCAAAAAATCGTGTATGATTTTCATCATAAAAATAGTCGAATTTTAAAAGATATTCCGGAAGAAGATATTCGTTTGACGATAAAAACGATTTACCGGATATATGCTTTAATGGAGCAGGCGCATTCGCTTGATTAAAAGGAGAGAAGTTTAATAATGTATAAAACGTTAATAAAGTCATTACGACAATACAAGAAACCTTCATATTTAACGATGCTATTCATGGCATTGGAAGTTGCGGTTGAGATTTTTATACCCTTTCTCATGGCTAAAATTATTGATAATGGATTAATAGCAGGAGATCTCAGTTATGTTTTGAAAATAGGGTCACTAATGTTTGTATTGGCTTGTTTTTCTATGCTGTTTGGAGTACTGGGCGGAAAGTTTTCTGCGGATGCTGCAGTAGGATTATCAACGAATCTTCGCCAAGATATCTACAAGAATATTCAGACATTTGCCTTTGATAATATTGACAAATATTCCTCATCAAGTCTGATCACGAGGCTCACAACTGATATTACAAATATTCAAATGGCTTTTCAAATGGTGTTGAAAACCATTATTCGAGCACCTTTTATGATCGCATTTGCATTTGCGATGGCAGCCTATACAAATTTAAAATTATCTTTGACCATTTTAGTCATTGTTCCTATTGTGGGTTTTATTTTAATCGGTCTTATCTATCTTGTGCATCCTTACTTTATAGCCGTTTTCAAAAAATATGACCGATTAAATCAGACCGTACAAGAAGATATTAACGGCGTACGCGTTGTAAAATCATTTGTTCGTGAAGAGAAAGAAATCGAAAAATTTAAAGTGGCTTCTTCAGATATTAAAAATCTATTTACAAAAGCCGAAAAAATCACTGCCCTAAATGCTCCAATTATGCAGATCGCCATTTATTCTAGTTTGCTTCTTGTTTACTGGTTTGGGGCAAAATATGTTGTTGGTGGAACAATGAGTACGGGTGAATTGACGAGTTTTATTACGTACATTATGCAGATTTTAACCAGTATTATGATGATCTCTATGATCTTTATTATGGTCGTTATCTCTGAAGCTTCAGTAGGACGAGTCGCTGAAGTTTTGCAAGAAAAAGCAACGTTGACAAATCCTAAGAATCCAATTACGACAATTGAAAATGGCGAAATTGAGTTTAGAAATGTTCAATTTAAATACAATGAATTATCCGAAGAGGCCGATTTGAGTCAGATCGATCTCACAATCAAATCTGGTGAAACGATTGGGATCATCGGTGGAACGGGTAGTGGTAAAACTTCACTGATCCAACTGATTCCTAGGTTATACGATACGACTGAAGGAGAAGTATACGTTTCAGGACATAATGTGAAAGAGTACGATTTAGTGGCCCTGCGTGATCAAATTGCAATGGTGCTGCAAAAAAATACGTTATTCTCTGGAACGATCAATACCAACTTAAGATGGGGAAATAAAGCAGCTACGGAGGAAGAAATTCAACGGGTTGCTAAGTTGGCCCAAGCAGATGATTTTGTCCAGTCCTTTCCGGATAAATATGAAACGGTGCTAGATCAAGGTGGTTCAAATGTATCTGGCGGTCAAAAACAGCGTTTGACGATTGCACGGGCCTTATTGAAACAGCCTAAAATTTTAATTCTAGATGATTCTACAAGTGCAGTGGACACGAAAACAGATGCGTATATTCGAAAAGCATTTATAGAAGAAATTCCGAATACAACAAAAATCATTGTGTCGCAACGCATTTCCTCTATTCAAGATTCTGACCGTATCATCGTATTAGATGAAGGGAAAATCAATGGAATTGGGACACATGAAGAATTGCTGGAAAACAATATAATCTATAAAGAAGTATATGATTCTCAAGTAAAGGGAGGGACGATAGTTGAAAAATAAACCAATCACGAGACCAACTGTTAGTCCATTAAAAATATTTAAAAGAATTCTTTCTTATGCGACTAAGCAATATAAATTACGGATCATCGTTGTAACTGTCAGTATCATTATTAGTGCAGCAACTAATGCGATTGGGATCAGCTTTACTAAAACGTTGATAGATAAATATATCACTCCTCTCCTTACTCAAGAATCACCTGATTTTTCGGGTTTAGCACGTGTTATTGGGTTAATGGCGTTGTTATATTTGACTGGTGCTTTTTTCACTTATATTTTTAATCGAACAATGGTTACTGTATCGCAAGGAATCTTGAAAGATATCCGAGATGAAATGTTTACGCATATGGAGTCTTTACCTATCCGTTATTTTGATAGCAATGCAACGGGCGATATTATGAGTCATTACACGAATGATACGGACACGTTAAGACAGATGATCAGCCAATCGATTCCACAAATTTTTTCGGCGTTGGTTATGATTTTATCGATCATTATTGCGATGTTCATTATTAATATACCAATGACTTTAGTTGTTTTATTTATGATAGGGATAATGGTTACGGTCATTCGTACGATTGGCAGTAAAAGTGGCCGTTACTTCTCAATCCAACAAGCGGCATTGGGCACGTTGAATGGTTATGTAGAAGAGATGATCGAAGGCCAAAAAGTTGTGAAAGTATTTAATCATGAAGAAGAAGCAGTCGCTGATTTTAATGAATTAAATGAAGTGTTAAGAGAAAATGCTACAAAAGCAAATACCTATGCAAATATTTTAATGCCGATCATGGGAAATATAGGGAACTTTATGTACTTATTGACGGCTGTCATAGGATCTGTTCTTTCAATTACAGGGCTCACAGTTTTAACAGTAGGGAGTATCGCATCTTTTGTTCAATTCACCAAAAGCATCACCATGCCTGTATCACAAATTTCGCAACAGTTTAATGCGATCATTTTGTCATTAGCGGGTGCAGAACGTATTTTCAACTTATTGGATGAAAAACCTGAAGAAGATAGTGGAACGATCGAATTAGTAAATATCACTAAGCAAGTTGACGGAAAAATTGAAGAATCTGCTCAACGCACAGGTCAATGGGCTTGGAAACAAACTAAGGCTACTAATGAAGTTGTATACACGGAATTAACTGGGGATGTACGTTTTAAAGATGTGACATTTGGTTATAACGCCAATAAAACGATTCTCCATCACATTGATCTATTTGCAAAACCAGGCCAAAAAATTGCGTTTGTCGGAGCAACTGGAGCTGGGAAAACAACTATTACTAACTTGATAAATCGCTTCTATGATATCCAAAAAGGAACGATCACTTACGACGGCATCGATGTCAAAAACATCAAGAAAGATGCTTTAAGAAAATCCTTAGGTATCGTACTACAAGACACGCATTTATTCTCAGGAACGATCAAAGACAATATTCGTTACGGACGTTTAGATGCTACAGATGATGAAGTTGAAGCAGCGGCAAAACTAGTCAATGCCGACTTTTTCATTAGACAATTGCCACACGGTTATGAGACAGAGTTAACAGGAGATGGTGGTTCGCTCTCACAAGGTCAAAGACAATTATTGGCAATTGCCAGAGCAGCTGTAGCGAATCCTCCAGTACTGATTCTTGACGAAGCGACGTCTAGTATTGATACGCGTACGGAGACGGTTGTACAGAGCGGAATGGACGCATTGATGAAAGGCAGAACGGTATTTGTGATTGCCCACCGCCTTTCAACTGTCCGTAATTCAGACGCGATCATGGTGATGGACCAAGGACGCATCATTGAACGAGGAAATCATGAAGAGTTGATTTCGCAAAAAGGAGAATATTACCAGCTGTATACTGGTGCTTTTGAAATGAACTAAACAGTGCCTTTTTCGGTCAAATTATATTTAAACGCATAAAAAGCTTTATTGAAGACGATAATTATCTTCAATAAAGCTTTTTTAAATTGTTATGGAGCGTTATTAGTCAAATGAAACTCCAGTTCACATCTCATTTGATCAATATGGGATAGTTTACTTCATAATAAGGTGATTTGTAGTTAGAATACAAAATAAAGTACTAGTAAATACTCTTTGAGTGCATGTTTCTTTGTGAATAAGAAACAGTTCATCTAATAAAAAGAGGTAGTTCTTTTATAGGAATCGTTTACTGATTTCTATTATCCGGTCTTTATATTTTAAAATATCAATTTCATTATCCAATACAATTTTTTCAGAAGAATCATCATTAAACTGTATTAACTTGCGATTAGTATTAAAGTTTAATCGGACAATCCATTTTCTTATACTATTATCTAGTAAAACATTAAAATAAGATTTATTATCACGATAGAAAATTCTTTCAGGATCTACAGTTTCAAAAAGGATAGCTTTTACTATTCCAAATCCTTGTATTTCTTCTTCTGTTGTTTCAATATCAGTATCAACCAACTCTAATGTTTCTTCTTTTTCTGGAATAGTATCAATAATAGTAGTTTCAATATGAGTTTCACTAGTAGTTTTTAAGGCATCGTTAATTTTAGAACTAACTTTTTCGGAAACGAATTGTTTTAATCCAGTTTGTACAATAGGAGTGAATTTATCTATTGTATTTCTAGTTGCTTTACCTTCATAAATCTTTCCAATAAAAAATTTAACGAAATCTTCACTGACTGTTTCGTATTCAGTCTCGAAATATTCTTTGAAGAGATTTAAGTATTTTAAATCTGAAGCAGTTGTAAAAATGCTTTCCAGATTAAAGCCGTCCTTTTTGAATTTGATAAGTTCAGAGAGAGAACTATCTTTGATTTTTTCTAAGTTAAAGGTAAAGAAGGGTTTCTGATCCATTTTATTTGGTTCATCCAAATCAGTAAAAAATTGATAAATAATCCCATTAGTTAGGATAGCGAACCGTGCACTGCTAGTATGAAAATAACGGAATAGTTGAGAACCATGAGTTGTCAATTTGTCATTGACTGATTTAGCCTCAATTAAAATAATCGGTTTATCATTAGACATAATAGCATAATCAATTTTTTCACCTTTTTTTATTCCAATATCAGCTATGTATTCAGGAACAAATTCTGAAGGATTAAAAACATCATAACCTAACATTTGAAAGAATGGCATAATTAATGAAGTTTTTGTTGATTCTTCTGTTAATAACTTTTCTTTTACTAGCTTAGACCGTTCGGCTAACATCATTACTTCTTGTTTGAATTTTTCCAAATTGACGCCCCCATATATGTATTTAACCCATTAATAATAAATAACATACTTTATTATTAATTAGTATACCATTAAAGATTCTTAACTACATGCATTTATCCTGAATAATTCATACTTTTTTTGAAATGCTCTGGAAAAACTGTTCTAGCGCTAGTTTAAGCTGGATTTCTCAACACCTTTTGGGTGTGCAAAAAAAACCCCAATCTGTTATGGTTAAATCACCTAAACGTAACCAAAGAAAGGGGTTCTCTCTATGGCAATTTTACATGAAAATCGGTTACTTTTCAATTCAAACATTTCGGTATCACATTCTGGTGGTAATTTATCCTCAGATTCCGGGTTAATATTAGTTAAGGAGTTTATGCACACCATTAATTTTTCTAATATTTTAAAACAAAACCTCATCATTAATGATAATCGACTTTATCATAAACATACTAATCAGGCGATAATTGAACAAATTATTTTTCAATTGATTGGTGGCTATCAAACAGATTCTTCGGCTGACATTTTATCAAAAGATCCCATTTTCCAGAGCCTATTAGCTAAAGAACAACTTGCTTCACAACCGTCTATTTCTCGCTTTTGGGATCGGTTAAATCAAGAAAATATTTTCCAATTGCAAGAAGTCAATCAAATCCTGCTTGATAAAGTACGGACTGCACGTAATACAACTGAGATGATTTTTGATTTAGACTCAACTCATTCGGATACCTTCGGGAATCAAGAAAATTCGAATTATAACGCTCATTACCAAACGAATGGCTATCATCCGCTAGTTGCCTTTGAAGGCTTGACCGGTGATTTATTGAAAGCAGAACTTCGTTCTGGTAACGTGTACACATCCAATGGTGTGGCAGATTTTGTCCAACCACTTTTTGACCATTATCAAGAAACCGTACCTGTAAGTTCTATTCTAGTGCGTGCCGATAGTGGTTTTGCAACTCCTGAATTATATGAGCTATGTGAAGAACGTCGAAATTTTTATGTTATTCGATTGAAATCGAATCGCAAATTAGGCAAAATCGCTGAGCAATTTATCTCTATAGATGATCAACACGATTGGGATAGAAAAGAAGTTCACTACGCTTCTGTACTCTATCAAGCGAAGAACTGGTCACATTCACGAAGAGTTTGTATTAAATCTACGCGTGAAGCAACAGAATTGATTGCTCGACATGAATTTATCGTAACTAATTTATCAGAAGATATTTCTGCAGAAGCGGTCTTTCAAACTTATTCTAAAAGAGGAACCATGGAAAATTATATTAAAGAGGCCAAAAATGGGTTTTATTTCGATAAAACCGACAGCCCTCGTTTCTTAGAAAATCATGCACGCATGATGGTGAGCGTACTAGCTTATAACATGGTCAATTTTATGCGTACTCTTTGTTTTACGAAAGAAACCAAAGGTTTTCAAGTATCAACCATTCGCTTGTTCTTATTTAAAGTGGCAGGTAAGCTTGTTCATTCGGGAAGGAAAACCTCTTTGAAACTCAGTTCCTCCCACGTTTATCAGAAACTCTTTCGTAAAATCTTGTGGAATATCCAGCATTTTAAATGGGAGTAGCACTCATACTCAATACAATAGTTAAAAAAAATGGCTCATTCCAAGGGGTCAGTATGCCCAAAAATCTTAATTGCCTGACAAAAAAATGAGTGCTTTGTAAATTTGAAGTAAAATCAGTAAACCAAACAAGCTACTGTCCTGAATGAAGTGAAAAACACACTAATTTTTATTTTTTGAAAAAAGTATGAATCATTCAGGTTTATAGAAGTAATTATTTTTTGAAATAAACAGTTTTTTTACAATATCGTCTATTCATTACACCAGATTAGTTTCCCAAATATCTTTGGTTGGAATGAGATTCTTTTTATCTAATCGTTATTTTATTGTATACTAGTAAATGTAGGAATTTATACTAAATATGTACTAGATGGTAAAGAGGAATAGATGGATGCTGTGCTTTGGTATTCTGCAGCAAATGAAATCCAAACATAGCAACAACAAAAATTTTGGTTGCAGTAAACCAGTCAACTAATGGAGGCGAACAATGATGGCACAAGAAACCGTATTAGATTATTTAGGAGAAGCATTGGAAGAAAGTGATTTTGAATTTGATTGGAAATTAGAATGGAATAAAAAACAGCACGCAATCGAAGTTTATTTTTCGATTTTTGCTGAAAAACAAGAAGAAAATATTGTGATCGAAGACATAGAAGGAACTACAGCTCAAGGCAACATTATCCAATTTGAGGATGCTATCTGCCTTTTTGATCCTAAAAAATCAAAGATTCAAACAGATAACTACTTAAAAGCCTTTCCAGTTGATTTTAAAATGGGCATTGAAAAAGGATATATTGATGCGATTCTAAAGACACTTCGTATAGTTGTTACAGAAGGACAATCCGATTTACTAGATTTTGCTACCGACCCAACAATCGAAGAATTTGAGTTAAACTGGAATGATACTAATTTTGACGGAACAATCAAAACATTAAAAAATATCAATCGTTACGATGAAGAGAAACTCCCTTATCCAAAATATTAAACTAATCAAAACTAAATAAATGATTAAATGGAGGTAAAATAATAAGATGAAGTGGATTGAATTACAAATACAAACCTCAAATGAAGCTGTTGAAGCTGTTTCAAATATTCTTATTGAGTCAGGTTCCCAAGGGGTAGCTATTGAGGATAGACAAGATTTCTTGAATAACCCTGATGATGGCTTTGGTGAGATATGGGCGTTAGATGAAGCAGACTTTTCTAAAGAAGGTGTGATCATAAAAGCCTATTTTCCAGATACGCTATTTTTACCTGAATTGGTCCCAAACATCAAACTTAGAATCGAAGAACTCAAGACATTTGGCTTAAATATTGCGCCAAATAATATAAAAGTAGACGAGGTTGCAGAAGAAAATTGGGCTACGGCTTGGAAAAAATATTACCATCCTTTGCAAGTAACTCGATTTTTAACAGTCGTTCCAAGTTGGGAAGAGTATGACCTAAAACATTCAGATGAGCGAGTGATCCGGTTAGATCCGGGTTTAGCATTTGGTACAGGTACTCATCCAACAACCATACTTTCCTTACAAGCTCTTGAAACATACATTCGTGGAGATGAAACGATTTTAGATGTAGGGACAGGTTCAGGTGTATTAAGTATCGCCAGTAAAGCTCTAGGTGCCAAACATGTTCATGCCTATGATTTAGACGATGTGGCTGTAAAAGCAGCTGTTGAAAATATTGAGTTGAATGAGTATGCTAAAGATATTATTGTAAAAGCCAATGATTTGTTGAAAGGCGTAACGATCGAAGCTGATATCGTTGTAGCAAATATTCTAGCAGAAATCATTATTCCGCTTATACCAGAAGCTTTTGATGTACTCAAACCAGGCGGTCTATTTTTAACTTCAGGGATCATTGAGGATAAAAAAGAGTTGATCCTCTCTGAGCAAAGAAAACAAGGCTTTACAATCGTACAAGTGCAGCAAATGAAAGACTGGTGCAGTATCGTCGCTCAAAAACCTTTAGCGGAGGATGAGTAAATGCAACGCTATTTTTTAAATGAAGATTTAAAGGATTATCAAAATCAAACTATTTCGATTAGCGGAGATAGTTTTCATCACATGATAAAAGTAATGCGTATGAAAGTTGATCATCGTGTATACCTTGTAACCAAAGATCAGCAAGCTTTTATTGCTAAAATCAATGCAATTGAAGAAAATAAAGTTCTTTTAAACTGGGTCGAAGATGATCTTAGACAACAAGAATTGCCGATCGATGTGACGATTGCTAGCGGCCTTCCTAAAGGAGACAAGTTAGATCTGATCGTCCAAAAGGGAACAGAATTAGGCGCAAGTGCGTTCATTCCTTTTGCGGGGTCTTTTTCGATCACAAAATGGGATACCAAAAAAGCAGCTAAAAAAATCGAACGATTACAAAAGATTGCACAGGAAGCAGCTGAACAATCGCACCGTACAAAAATTCCAACACTTCAGCCACTTGCTTCGGTGAAGCAGCTGATTGAGATGAAAGAACAATTTGATGTCTGTTTAGTAGCATATGAAGAAAGTGCTAAAGCAGGAGAAGATCAAAATTTTGTTAAAGGATTAAAAATGCTGCCTGCTGGCGGAAAGTTACTCATTGTTTTTGGTCCGGAAGGCGGGTTATCTAAAGATGAAGTAGGCGCATTCATTCAGAATGGCTTTTTGCCTTGTGCACTGGGTCCAAGAATTTTAAGAACCGAAACTGCTCCATTGTATGCACTGGCAGCGGCTTCGTATCATTTTGAATTGATGCATAAATGAGAAATTTCTTTTTTGTCCAAAACGGAGAAATTAGGTATAATGAAAATGCTATCATCAATATAAGAAAGAGGGATATAATATGACAGTAGAATTAAACAAAACAATTGATCACACATTATTAAAACCAGAAGCAACGGAGGCACAAATCAAAATGCTTTGTGAAGAAGCAGCAGAATATGACTTTATGTCTGTATGTATCAACCCAACTTGGGTAAAAAAAGCTGCAGAACTACTTAGTGGTACAGACGTAAAAGTATGTACGGTCATTGGTTTTCCTTTAGGAGCTAATACATCTGAAGTAAAAGCCTTTGAAGCAGAAAATGCGATTCAAAATGGGGCAACTGAAGTGGATATGGTCATCAATATTGGCGCTCTTAAAGGCGGGAATGACGCTTTAGTCCAAAGTGACATCGAAAGTGTAGTAAATGTTTCAAAAGGAAGAGCGTTGTCAAAAGTTATTATCGAAACAGCCTTATTAACAAATGAAGAAAAGATACGTGCATGCGAACTGGCTAAAAAAGCAGGAGCTGATTTTGTGAAAACATCTACCGGTTTTTCAACAGGCGGAGCAACACTTGAAGACATTAAATTGATGCGTGCTACTGTAGGACCTGATATGGGTGTTAAAGCAAGTGGTGGCGTTCGTACAACGGAAGATGCTAAACAATTTATTGAAGCAGGCGCTACTCGTTTAGGTTCTTCAAACGGATTAGCAATCGTAAAAGGTTAAACGAATTTTAATCAGAATAACAAATAACTCACTAAATAAGTTGGAAAGAATACGAGTCTGATTGTGACTTGTATTCTTTTTTTTATAGAATCTTTTACAAAAGTAAAAAATAAAGCCTGTTTTGTTTGATTTTTTTGTTTATATTGAAATTGATCCTTAATATTAGTATAATGTAGTGTGAAGCAATATTTAAAGCACCCATTTGGAGTGCTTATTTTGTATTAATCGATTTGAAATGAAATAAAATAAAATATAAAATTTAATTAGTGATAAATGAAAAGAAGGTGACAATATGCCCAAAAATAAAGATTACACTGCACAAGAAGTAATTGCCTTAACCGTTACTTACATGAATAGCAGTCATGTGGCTTTTGTCAAAAAGGCTTGTGATTTTGCCACAAATGCTCATAGAGATCAGTTTAGAAAATCAGGAGAGCCTTATATCATCCATCCGATACAAGTTGCCGGTATCTTAGCTGAATTAAAGATGGATCCTGTTACAGTAGCGACCGGATTTCTTCATGATGTTGTAGAGGATACTGAATATACCTTTGAAGATATTTCAAGAGAATTTTCTCCCGAAGTTGCGATACTTGTAGATGGTGTTACTAAATTAGGAAAAATTAAATATAAATCACATGAAGAGCAGCAAGCAGAAAATCATCGTAAAATGTTGTTGGCAATGGCAAAAGATTTAAGAGTGATCATGGTTAAATTGGCTGATCGCTTGCATAATCTTCGTACACTGAAATTTCATAGACCCGAAAAACAAAGACAAATTGCAAATGAAACACTTGAAGTGTATGCTCCGCTTGCTCACCGTTTAGGGATCAATTTAATTAAATGGGAATTAGAAGATACTTCATTACGCTATTTAAATCCGCAACAATACTACCGAATTGTCCATTTAATGAACTCTAAAAGAGAAGAGAGAGAAGCTTATATCTCCGATTCTATTTCAAAGATTCAAGAATCAGTTGAAGAATTAAATATAACTGCAGATATCACCGGTAGACCAAAGCATATTTATTCCATCTATCGTAAAATGCGTGATCATAAAAAACAATTTGATCAAATTTATGATTTATTAGCGATTCGTGTCATCGTTGATTCAATTAAGGATTGCTACGCTGTATTAGGAGCTATCCATACCCGTTGGAAACCAATGCCAGGCAGATTCAAAGATTACATTGCCATGCCAAAATCGAATATGTACCAATCGATCCATACCACTGTTATCGGACAGTATGGTAAACCTATAGAAGTCCAAATCCGGACAAAGGAAATGCACGCAGTAGCTGAATATGGAGTTGCAGCTCACTGGGCATACAAAGAAGGCATCACTAAAAAAATTGAAGATGATTCAGATGACAATAAATTAGCATGGTTTAGGGATATCATCGAATTACAAGATGACTCAAAAGATGCTAGCGACTTTATGGCGAGTGTTAAACAAGATATTTTCAAAGATAAAGTTTACGTTTTTACACCAAAAGGA